>CAZIAN010000382.1:0-5228 GCA_964537355.1 uncultured Pirellulales bacterium
AAATGTCAGTTTAACTTATTTTGATGAGGAGCAAATCATGATTAGAAAATTCACTCTATGCAGTCTGGTTATCATTTTTGCAGCAACAAGCAGTATAGTGATGGGACAGAATCGCCCCGGCAGACAGGGCCGTTCCGGGAATGTTGCCGACACGGTTATCGAAAACAATCCGCTATCAAGGTCCGCTGCAGAGAAGAAAATACTGGCAGTGCTGGATGAGATGGGACAAGACCGCAGCCGCAGATACCTGAGCGTTTCACAAAGTGATGGGCGGCTGTTTCGTCAACTCACAGAAACGGCCGGGGCGAAAAATGTCGTGGAAGTGGGTACTTCGACCGGTTATTCTGGTTTGTGGTTTGCGCTGGCCCTGAAAGCGACCGGCGGTAAATTGACTACGTTCGAAATCGATCCGGGGCGGGCCCGAACAGCAAAGGAGAATTTCAGGAAGGCGGGTGTTGACGATATCATTACGGTTATCCTGGGCGATGCCCACGAAGAAGTCACAAAAATTGAAGGTACAATCGACATACTCTTTCTGGATGCAGACAAGGAAGGCTATATCGATTATCTAAATAAGCTCATGCCTCAGATTCGGCCTGGTGGAATCATATTAGCACACAACATGCGAAGGCCCAGTCCTGATCCGCGATACGTTGAAGCAATTACGAAGAATCCTCGATTGGATACATCCTTTCTGCTGATGGATGGTTCGGGGGTCGGCGTTACCTTGAAAAAACAAAGTATGATCCAGTTCGAAGGCAAACAATGGATTACCGACCTCGCCAAAGAAGCGGCTGTCGAAGCATTCAAAGGCAAAACCGCCCTGCATATCAAAGGCGGCGAACAGACATACGTTTACCTGCCGGATGTCGCATTTCAAAATGGCACTATTGAAGTGGATATTGCGGGAAGAATGTTTTCCGGGATTGGTTTTCACGGGCGTGAAAACGGCAGGCGCCTCGAAAAGGTCTATTTCAGGCCTTTTAACGCCGGCACCGAAAAACACAAAAACTCGGTCCAGTATGCCGTCACCGGCCGTGACGATGGTACATGGCAATACCTGCGTAATAATTTTCCCGGTAAATATGAAACCGGAGCAAATATAAAAGTTTTTGAATGGTTTCACGTCAAGCTGGATATAAAGGATCTGGAAGTTAAGGTATATGTGAATGATGATCCCGAACCGGTACTTGTGGTTGACAGGATGCTGGATGGCATCAGTAAAGGTACGCTCGGCCTCTGGGGCTGGGATACCTATTTTGCTAACTTCAAATTTACTCCGGCGGATTAATATTATATACGAACATCGATAACATCCTGATCGGGGATACGTGCTGCAGAACAATGTGGCATTTAAGAACACAGACTATACCAAAGATACGGAATCCGTATGCGCCTGTATGCTGACATTGATGGACCAACTTGGATAAAACTTGTTATTTTTTTATGAAAAAAGCTCAAATATCGCACAAAGTCGGCCGATTGCCCTCTTTTATGCGAACTTCGAAGTTTTACAGCTATTGTCTTTCAATTATTTATTGACAAGAGCAATTATTTTTTATACGATAGTATTTTAGATATAAGCTGTGAAAAGACGTTTTTTTCACAAGGGGAAGATTATGAATTCAGAGAAAAAAGATGACTTCCTGCATCAATTCAAATGGCATATTGTTGTTATTTGCATGGCATTAGCAATCGTAGTCCTGCTTACACTTTTTACTGACATCTTCCAGTCAGCTCAATCCAACATGCTGCGTCAGCTCGTATTTATGCTGGGAGTTTTAGTGTTCCTCAGCGCTCTTCTGGCAATGCTCTCAAGGCTCTTTAAGATACTCGATGCACTTCGAGACAACAGCGCAAAGCTTGAAGCGGTCGCCGGTGCTCTGGAAAATATAAGCACCGGGCTGACACAAATCAATCACAGCACCCGTGTCAGTGAAACAGTGAAAGCGATTGCGTTCAGGGATGCGGACAGGCAATCTCTGCGGGAGGCCGTTTTTGACAAACTCCAGCAGCAGGAATTTGATGCCGCACAGGAAATAATTGATGAAATTGCCAATCGCTCCGAATATTCAGACCTTGCTGAGAAGCTAAGAGCACAGGTGGAACAATACCATACTACGACTGACCAGGAAAGAATCAATCAGGCCATAGCGCATATTGAAAAGCTGCTCGATAATTGTCACTGGACTCGGGCAAGTGCCCAGATTGAAGGATTGATTAAAGCATATCCGGATTCTGAAAAGGCAAAGTCGATGCGGCATATCCTGCATGATAAAAAGCAGAGCCGAAAAAAAATACTGCTCGCTGCCTGGGACGATGCAGTACAACAGCAGGAAACAGACCGCAGCCTGGAGATTCTTAAAGAGCTTGACCTCTATCTTACTCCCAACGAAGGACTGGCCCTGCAGGAAGCGGCCAGGGATATCTTCAGGACAAAGCTGCATAACCTCGGTGTGCAATTCTCAATTGCCGTTACTGAAAAGCAGTGGACCGGCGCATTCAACATCGGACAGCAGATTATTAAAGATTTTCCGAATAGCAGAATGTCTGAGGAAATCCGAGGAAAACTGGATGTACTGGAGCAAAACGTCCAGATGCAAAACAGCTAAACGATTCTGTTCCTCACGTCGTTGAAAAATCGAACAATGACTGTGTCTTAATCATTGTTACCTGATCCGGATAAGCGGCAAACGTGTGCAGGTGCAATTCTGTTTTTCTGGCCTCGAAGTCAACATAGCAAAATGGCTGAAGCTTGCCTATTTGCAGTTCGGGGAATTGTACAAACACCCCTCGATTGCGAGCGAAACGTTCAAGGTCGCTATGACTCTGGCGATATAAATTTGGACTCATCTTCTCGACCTGAAAATCAGTCATATAATTTACACCTCGGCTCAAAGTGCATTTATGGGTACGTGGTCCCCTGAACTGGAAACGCTCGATCAAACCCCGAGACGGCAGCATCTGGCCGGGAGCGCTTACGACTTCCGTAAGGCAGATATCATCGACAAAAACGCTGACAACATGAGTACAGCCTGTAACCCAAATGATTGCCTCGTACTTTTCAGTATTTAATTGCCGATTGGCATAAATCTTAAAAAGCTCTGGATGCAAAGGCCTTTGAAAGAGACTGAACATCAGTTCTTCAACTGCTACATTGATTTGTGGTAAATCCATTAAGCAAATCCTGATACAAATACAACTTCTTCCGAATTCTAATTTCCCCTATTATACAAAAATCCCTGCCATTATTCAAGCCTCATATTAGTACTGATAAGCCCGATTAGGGCCCTTATAGGACGAATATTTCGCAAACTACCCAACCCAAAAGACTAACAGCGGCAAAATTTTTTCAGAAAAATCAAAAAAATATTCAGTTATGTTCTATATTTGACTGCTAAAAAAAACCGCGTTAATAATAGTGGCAATGATATCGTAAAAAGCGTGAGTTCCGGCGGTAATACCGAAGCCGCGAATTGCAAACAAAACCGCAAAGTATATTCCTGCTATCGTTCGAAATGCGAATCTTATCGAATTAAATGGGTCATTGGCATTTGGCTGTCCGCTGAGTAAATCAATATGATGATGTGCGCTGAACAACGCCGCAGAAATGAGCACCGAAAGTACGATAGAATTCTTATGAGTAAGCCTCAAAACATCCTGAAATAACAGCATCAAAAGGCATATCAAAATCAAACGAAAAACAAGTTCTTCGTAAATCCCGGCTCCTATTCCCGTAACGATATTTGCCAGCAGAGACTGCTCTTGCATGACCTCGCCTTCCTCGGCGCTCAGCGACGATATATTGCCGCCTTGGATTGCAGAGCAGACCGGAAGCGATACGATTTGTGTTTGCCTCTTATTGTTGTCGAACCGGCTGATATTGCCCTCCGGTCCGGCCGAACTGCCAATAAACAATGTCAGAACTAACAAAGGTACGGCCAGCAAAATACACTCAATCGCCATACGTGGCATATCTCCAAGCCAGAAACGCCACTGTTTGCCTGAGGTGATTTGAAGCGCTATCAAAATCAATACAACCGCCAGAGGAGGCGCAACCCACGCAAACCTAACACCAAAGCCCATCGATTCAAGAATGTTCTGCAGCCAGACAAAAGCTGCAACGCGGATTTTCGATTGGTTCAGAACATCCGTATTAATGCTGAACGTCCCCATCTCGTAGAATACAATGAATGGAAGAAGAAACAATATTGCATAAATAGGCCGCGATGTCCTTTCGAGATAGGAATCTTTTGTAAAGTCAAACAACTGATTCCCGCTGTACTTTTTGCCTTTCTTTTTATTAGCCATTTTCCATTTTTGCCGGTAAAAAAAATTTAGTTTTATTCTGCTCTCAGTGGAAGTGTCTCAATTTCCACTGTTGAATTTTTGCAGAGTGTAATTAAAATAAGCCTAAATTACAATAATTAAGCGCCGCGAATAATTAAGATGCAAAGGAAAGTGTAGCTATAACATAATGAGTCGTGAGGTATTAACTGAAATTTATCGATTGCTTTATGATGAATTTGGCCCTCAGCAATGGTGGCCCGGCGATACCGGATTCGAGATAATCACAGGTGCTATCCTTACCCAGAATACGAACTGGGCCAATGTTGAAAAAGCAATAAATAATCTTAAATCCGCCGATTGTCTCACCCCGGAAAAACTCCATCATCTCGACCAGGCACAACTCGCTAATCTTATACGGCCGGCCGGCTATTTCAATATAAAAGCAAAACGCCTGAAAAACTTCGTAAACTGGCTCTTTGATAATTATAATGGTGAATTGACTGACCTTGAAAGTATTGATACTGACCGACTCAGAGAAGAGCTTTTAACGATAAAGGGCGTTGGTCGTGAAACCGCCGATTCGATTTTGCTTTATGCTTTCGACAGATCCATCTTTGTCGTGGATGCTTATACCGCTCGAGTTGTTTTTCGGCATGAGCTAATCTCACCCGACGCTGATTACGAACAGTTAAAAGAATTGTTTGAGTCGTCTTTGCCGGCCGATACACAGCTTTTCAATGAGTACCACGCATTGCTGGTGAGGGTGGGCAAGGAGTTCTGCAGGCCAAAAGCAAGATGCTCCGGCTGTCCTCTCGAAAAATTACCCCATACGCTTGATTTCGAGTATTTCTAAACTGTCGCACGCCGGTATAAATGATATTAGTGTACTTGTTCTCCGGGTTTTGCCCCGGTGTCAACTGATAGCATGAAGATATCTT
>CAZIAN010000383.1:0-5189 GCA_964537355.1 uncultured Pirellulales bacterium
CCGGTTTTCCGGCTTACTGCTCTGACTGTGAATTCCTTGATGCGTGCCAGGGGGGTTGCTGGGCGGAAATGCAAGTTCAGAAGGGCTGCCTGAAAACGGATCCGAGACACTCATAGAATGCTGTTGAAAGAACCCATCAACCCGCTCTTCCATGCGGTCTTTAGCGATCTCAGAGCGTTTTCCCTACTCCAACGGTCTCTCACGCTTCGTTACCAGGAATATGAAGTTCTGGGCAGACAAAGAGAAAACAGGAAGCGTCTCATATATATCGGTGAAGGAGAAAGCCTGGACTATCTTGAAACGTTGTATTTCACCGAATCAAAAAGGGAATCCTCTGACCGGCTCTCCCTCCTGGACCTCAGGAGGCGAATAGAGAGCATGGCGACAAAGGGCAGCTTCATTCTTGTTGAAGTGAATCGCTTTTTCAATTTCATCATTCCCCGAAGCTTTTTCCTTACTTTCCCGTGGATACGGCAGAGAGCCTACCTGAAGAGGGCGCCGTATCTGCAACGCAAACAGAAGATTAACCGCAACTTCGGGAGAAAGGTAAGAAAATATGGATATCGTTGC
Source organism: uncultured Pirellulales bacterium (assembly GCA_964537355.1). Lineage (GTDB taxonomy): Bacteria > Planctomycetota > Phycisphaerae > Sedimentisphaerales > Anaerobacaceae > NIOZ-UU13. The sequence continues at coordinate 571 of CAZIAN010000383.1, forward strand.
CGGATCACACGGAACGGGGAATCTGTCGCCAGGTTTTACAGCGAATTCTACGTGCCGTACATAACGGACCGTTTTCACGAACTTTGCTCCCTCAGAAGCCTAAGGGAATTCAAGAGCGTAGTGCAGTCGGGTTTCCTCCTACAGGTTTTCGATGGGAGAAAATGGGTTTCCGGTGCGATCTGTCAGGTACGCGGAAAAAGCGTCACCGTGCTGGCCTTTGGAGTGCATGGTCAGTACTTCCATCTACTGAAACGCGGCGTCCTTTCTTCCGTGTATTACTTTGTTTTTCACTGGGCCGAGAAAACCGGCGTGGAAACGGTTGATCTGCTACGAAGCAGGGCCAATGCAGCGGACGGGGTCTATGAACACAAACGAAGATGGGGGGCTCTCGCGGAAAGAGATCCATGGCCCCATACGGCCATATGGATATTCGTACCTGAATCGGCGGTGATCCCCCCCCTGCTGGAACGCCAGTTAATCTGGCATGGGGATCAATTTGTCGAATTGAAATCACTGCTCGTTTGAAGATAATCAGACCCCGGCGCATTGCCAAGGTTGCGGCACAGGCTATCCTGGTGACATCCTGGAGGAGTTTCCAAGCCTACAGGACCGGAATGGTCAATGGTGGTTTGGCGAGAGATGCGATCACAAGAGCGACAAGCATATCAGATGCTGTTCAAATATTGCAAAACCTGATAGGTGCGAGAGATGTGATTCTGATAAAAGGACGTGGTACCCAGCGGCTCGAAAGGATATCCTTTGCGTTGATGGAAAGAGAGATTCGGTGTAATTCGGATTTTTGTGCCATTACGGCAACCAGATGCGCACATTGTCCCGAACTCTAAAGAATTGAACCGGGAATAACCAACCTCATGTTTCTCACGTGGCCCTTGATTTTCCGGGTCTGACCTTGGTTCCGCGTTTGAAAAGGATAAAGGCGGTTGATCTTGGCGGAAAACACGCAATATTGGGGAGATGTTGCGGCGCACTGGGCCAAACAAAGGCCCTACGGATTGTGGCGCATTCACAGCGATTCTGTGAATACTAGGCTGTTTTCCGAATGGCTCGGAAACACCAGGATCAGTTCCGTTTTGAAAACTGATCTCTTTGATGAAGCATTCGGACCTGGTCTGTATTCACATGTGGCAGTGCAGTCGAAACACTTTGTGGGTATCGACATCTCAGAAGAGGTCCTGCGCACCGCACAAGCTTCCCATGGAGACCTGAAGGCTGCTGCCGCCGATGTCCGATCCCTTCCTTTTGCCGACGGCATGTTTGATGTTGTGTTATCCAATTCGAGTCTGGACCATTTTCGGACACAGGATCAAATCGTGACGAGTCTGAGGGAAATCTATCGGATTCTCAAACGCCCGGGTCGGCTGCTCCTCACCCTGGATAACCCGGTAAATCCAGTGATTGCGTTGAGACACGTCCTGCCTTACCGCCTGTTGCACAAAACAGGCGTTGTCCCCTATTTCGTCGGCGCCAGTTTCGGTCCCTGGAAACTCCGGAGGATCCTCGAGTCTATCGGGTTCAAGGTAAAAAAAGTGGATGCGGTGTTACACTGTCCGCGAGTAATCGCGGTCCTTTTGGCGGGTCTTGTGCAAAAAAAGGCGCAGCAGAAGGGACAAAGAGCCTTTTTGCGGGCACTGATGAGCTTTGAGTATCTTTCTCTGTTGCCCACCAAGTTTTTCACCGGGTACTATGTCGCTGCCAACGCGCGGAAAGAATGATGGGACAGACAGAGGCGGGGGCTGTGAGATGCTGGCCTCTCTTTGATACCTGTTGGGTAGAAATGCGAGTTAATCCTGCCTTCCAAACAGGCCCAGTGTCTTTACCAGCTTCGTCTCAATGGGGAGTCGGCCCTCAAGATGCGTGACGCGGTATCGTGCGACAGGATAATAAAGCTTGGACAATCCCACGACGATCGGGTTTGTCTTCTTATACGGGGTGACGAAGTGCCCTTTTCCCAGGAACATCAGGGGAAAATCCAGTCCCTTCATCAGCCTTTTCATCTCAGGGCTGATCCATCCTGCTTCGTCGAAAACATTCCGAAAATTGAAATGAGACCACCCCTCCAGATGCTGCGGCTCCCGTAAACCGAGCTGAATACACCGGTCATACAGCTTTGTTCCGGGATACGGGGTATAGATATTGAATGTCTTCACTGCCTTCGGGTTCTCATCCGTAAGTCGAATGGCCAGCCTGATACTCTTGGCAAACTGCTCCGGGGTTTCAGTGGGTAAGCCCATCATGAACAAAAAAACCGGCACAATGGGATAGGGGATCAATTTCCGGTTGGCTTCAATAACATCTTCCACCGAAAGGTCTTTTTTGATCAGGTCCAACATGGCCTGGCTCCCGGATTCCACCCCCACCGAAACACGCTTTACCCCGGCCCTGACCAGAAGTTCAAAGAAGTCCTTTTTCATCCTGCAAAGCGTGTCGGCCCGGATCTGCAGCTTGCTGATGGAGATATCCAGACCCACCCGGACGATGGCCTCTAGAATCCGGTAGGCACGATCCATATCAATAAAAAAATGGTCGTCCGTGAAAAGAAACCCACGGAGGCCGTAATCCTTTACGATTCGGTTCAGGTGATCCAGGACCGTGTCTGCTTCCATGGCCCGCCATCTTCTCTTGTGCATCACCGGATCCCAGCAAAAGCTGCAACGATAGGTACACCCGCGGCTGGAATTGAAGCTGATATGGTCTCTGCCGAAAAGGCGCCGCCTGTAGTGGTCCATATTGACGAGATGGTACGAGAGGGGTGGCTGTTCATTCAAGTCTACGAAGGCACGCGTTTCGGTCCGGTACACCTTCCCGTTTTCTTGATAACAAATCCCTTTGACTCGGCTCAATGGCGTTCTTGTTTCCAGGGCCTTGACCAGTTCCTCAAAGGTGGCCTCGCCCTCTCCTACAACCATGATGTCCACAAGGGGATTGGCAAGCGTCTGTTCCGGCAGCAGGCTGGGATGAATCCCGCCCCAGATGACGGGAACGTCGGGATACACCTCTTTGACCAACCGGCAGGCTCCCAGTGCGTGCAAAATCTGCGGGCCTGTCATGGACGTCACCCCGAAACAAATGGGTTTCTTGGAAATGGCATCCCGCAGTTCCTTTTTCCAGTTGGGATTAGCGAACTCATCTATGATCTTTATTCCGTAGCCCTGGCGGTCCAGGGGTGTGGCCGGGCACAACAGGCTGAGCGGCAATTCCACACGCCGTTGCGCCTGCCATCCGCTCCGGGGCGCCGGATTAAATAAAACGATGTCCATATTCGCCAAACCTCTTCATCCTCTTTTTCTCTTCACAGCCTTGTCGAACTTCGTCCGGCCCCCACCAGCGCAGGATCAAAGGCCTCGAACAATCCGGGAATTTCCAAGTGGCTGGGCGACTTGTGACAGAAACAGTACGCTCCCACAACAGGAGCCAGTTTCGGCACCCTAACGCCGCTTGCCTGCGCAACAGTCCGGGACAGCAGCTTCACATCCTGCAATGTGACCCCGGTGTCAACCCCCTTCAGATAGAGCGCCATAGCAACCTGTTCAAGACTGGCATTCCCCGCCCTGTCCCCAAGTCCATTGATCGTGACATCCAGCACATCGGCACCCGCGTAAGCGGCAGCAAGGGAGTTCGCGGTCGCCAGGCCAAGATCATTATGTCCGTGAAAACAGAGCGAACTGCCAAGTTCTTTTCGCAATCGCGTTATGAGATTGTAGATCTCAAAAGGGTCCGCGCTGCCATTGGTATCATACACCGTCACCCGCTGTGCTCCCTGTCTGAGACACTCCCTGGCTATTTCCACCAGAAATTCAACGTCCGCTTGTGTGGAGTGGGGAAACCCAACCCCCACCTCCGCCTGACAACCTTTTGCCTCCGCAAGTGCGCTGAGAAGAAGCTGCACTTTCTCCTCTCGGTCTTTCGGCCTTCTTCTTTCGGACACCGGCATCAGGAGGTCAAACCTGTCCAGGCTCATGCCCGCTTTCTCTATTTCCTTTCCGCAGTCGGTCTTATATGCATATATAAGCCCGGAGGTCCGTATTTTCAGCCTCTTCTCTCGCAGCATCACGGCGAACGCCAAATCCTCAATAACAGAACTGGGCGCCACTATCTCGATCTCTTGCACCCTCGCCTTGTCAAGCAATTCTGCTATCTTCATTTTTTCTTCTGTTGTGAACGCTACACCTGGCGTATCCAGCCCCTCTCGGAGTGTAGAGTCTCTTAATAGCACTTTTCTGTCCAACCCGGGCATACTGCTCCTCATCTCCCAAAAATCAGCCAGCTGTAATCCTCAATCGCCGTTTCCACATGGTTCATTCTGTACTCAGGCTCGGCCCGGTTGTCCGCATCGCTCATGCCGCTCGTTAAACAGCATAGGACCCTGCTTCCCGGCTCTATGATGCCCCTGTCAATCTCTTTCAAGGTGCCGGCCAAAGCAAGCAACCCGGTTTTCTCTATCACTTCTCCGTCTTTCATGCTTATTTCAACTCCCTTGTCCCGGAGCAAATCCAGCACAGTTCTCCCGTCAAAGAAACATTCAAGAAAAGCACCAAACTCAGAATGGTTTACCGTGGTCAACGCACCCCGGATACCGGAAAGCAGTCCTTGAAATTCCT
>CAZIAN010000384.1:0-5185 GCA_964537355.1 uncultured Pirellulales bacterium
TTATCATATAGGCAGGTCTGTTTGTCAAGAATTATTGTACCACATAGTAGTGAAAAAGGTGTATTGAGAATTGATATCCCGGCTATCCGGTATTTACCCCGGTGAGCTAATCAGGGTTTGATGTTTACTCAGCTATTTGTCCCTAATTTGCTCTCTAAGGCCTATGGTCTTCAGCGGATTGAATTTCTTCTTGTTCCTGCTTTAGGGGTGAAACTATTGAACTGACTTTGGAGGCAAATTCAGAAATTGTCAGAGGTGGCGGTTTTTGCTGTACGGCCTGGACGGGCTTGTCGTTGTCAGCCTCTGCGGCGATGATGGCTTTTTGCACGGCCTGCTCGGCGGGTTCGTCTGTGAGTGCCCGCAGGAAAATAGAAGAAGAGCCCTGCTGCTCGACCCAAACCAGTTTCTCTCGAATCAGTTCCAGAAGTGCAAGGAATAATCCGACTAATGCAAGGCGATTGTTTCTGGCCTCGAAAACACGCTCGAAAGTCAACGCCCCTTCTGTTTGCAGCCGATGTAAAATTTCTATCTGATATAAATCAATGGGCGTATCGTCTGTGATACGGCTGATGTCGCGGACTGTCCCGGTGGCTTTGCATACTGAATCAAAGGCTTCCAGCAGGTCCCAGATGCTGACCTGTTCGATATCAACCTCGGGCTCAGCAGTCGGCTTCAACTGCTCGACAATAGTGCCGGGACGCGGGAAGCGTTCTTGTTGCTCGTCAGCGGCGGCATTAAGAAGATTAGCGGCGTCCTTGAACTTTTTGTACTCCAGAAGCTGGCGGATAAGCTCTGCGCGGGGGTCATCCAGGTCATCTTCTCCGAGCAGACCACTCTCAGGATCCGCTTTCGGCAGAAGCATCGCAGATTTTATCTGCATCAATGTTGCCGCCATAACTAAAAAGTCACCGGCCAGGTCAATGTCGAGACTTTTGAGTATTTCAATGTATTGGATGTACTGGTCGGTTATTTTAGCGATGGAAATATCGTAAATGTCCACCTCTTCTTTGCGGACCAGATACAAGAGCAAATCCAGGGGCCCGGCGAATATATCAAGGTTTACACGGTAGTCGGCCAATTATTGCTCCTGTTCTGTTTGCGATTCCAAAATCTCTCGTGCCTGCTGAGCCTGGCTTTCAGGAACCTGCAGTTCCGGGCCTTCAACGGCTGGCAGTGAAAACATATCTGAAGCATTCTCGCCGGTTGCTACTGCTTCGATTCCATAATCAGCGAGCAATTGTTTGGCCATTTCAGCTTCGATATAATTTGGAAATTGTGCGATTGTAACAAGCTTATCATCCATAATTATCTCCTTAGACCGACAGCCTGGCGAGCCTTTTCGAGTGTTTCACCGGCCACTGCTTTTGCCCGCTCGGCGCCGTTGGCAAGAACTTCTTTGACATAATCGATATTATTTTCAAGCTCGGTTCTTTTCTGTCGGAAAGGCTGAAAATAATCTAACATTAGCTCTGCGAGGCGTTTTTTCGCCTGGCCGTAACCCATACCCCCGTTTCGGTATTTGTTTTCCCATTCGACTAATTCCTCCGGTGAGGCGACCAGCTTCAAAAGCGCAAAGACATTGCATCTATCAGGGTCCTTGGGCTCTTCAACCGGCGTGGAATCGGTAACGATTTTCATAATCTTCTTTTTCACGCTTTTCTCGGCCTCGAAGATTTCAATAGTATTTCCGTAACTTTTACTCATCTTTCGACCATCGACACCCGGGACGATAGCTACGGATTCGATGATGTGTTCTTTTGGAACGGCGAAGACCTCGCCGTAAGCGTTATTGAACCGGATTGCTATATCGCGGGTAACTTCGATATGCTGTTTCTGGTCGGCCCCGACCGGGACAATCTCGCTGTTGTAGATGAGGATGTCTGCCGCCTGAAGGACAGGATAGGCGAACAGGCCGTGATTAGGGCTTAGGCCCTGAGAAACTTTGTCCTTGTAGCTTGTACATCTCTGCAACAGGCCCATCGGAGTTACACAGGACAGTAGCCAGGTCAGTTCCGTTACCTCGGGCACATCGGATTGTCGCCAGAAAACGGTTTTGTCGGTATCGAGACCCAAAGCTATATAATCCATTGCGACGCCAAGAGTATGACCGGCGATCTCGTCCGGCTGTGGATTGCTCGTAAGGGCATGGTAGTCGGCAATGAAATAAAAAGAATCATGCTCTGCCTGCAACTGGAGGTGCTGGCGCATGGCCCCGAAAAAGTTGCCTATGTGAAGTTTGCCTGATGGCTGTATACCTGATAGAACCCTCAAAATTAAGCTCCTGTCCCAAAACCCAAAAATATATCACCAGAAACATTAAATATTCCTGCTAAAAATAACGGTATTGGAAACAGTTGTCAATCATTTAGAATCAAGAATATAGGCAACCTCTGTAAATCTTTACTTTATTGTTTTTCCCGGTCATCCTCTCTTGTGCCGTGATATGTTCTAAGGACGTACTCGAATTTCTTAGCCGACCCTGGCTTGAGTTCCAGGGCGAATTTAATAGTATCCAAGTCCACCTGATCGAGTTCACCGAACTCTCCGCTCTTGGTCAGCTTCCAGCTCGGTGTATTGAAATTTCGCTTAATCTCAACCTTAACGCCAATGTCGCGGGTATTTTTAACTTCGATGTTAAATGTGCGAATCTCGTCCCACCCGGAGACGTCACCTCGCCTGTCGAATTCATAGTTGTCTGTCTCGAAGTCCATCAGCTTGGGCTTGACAACAATATTGGAAACAGCGCCAAGATTAAGCTCCACATCCTCATCCACAGGGATATACTTAAACGAAGACTGTCCAGTATAAGATAAATGCCCCTCATTACCGGCGTTTCTATATACCTTAAGCATCCCGCCGGGTATTGGAGTTTCGCCTAACTCGTGCTCTTTATCGTTCTTGAAGCTGAGGAACCGGACCACTGAAGAGCCGTAACGCTCTTCTTCATATTTGTAAAGGTTTACTACCGGCACTTCATCAACCTCGAAGCTGAGCAGCCGTTTCGACCATCCGGTCGGTATCGTCTCCTTGCCCTCAATCGTATAAAGAAAGTATTCGCTAAGACCTTCCTTTATGATTTCCTTGGGTTTGAATGGAAGTGATGCGGCGGGGGCGGCAATTACCGTAGACAGCACTGTTTTAGAATATTGTATCCTCTCCTCCATTTCGAGTTCTATTAAACCTGGTCTGCCGTAGGGATACTGCCGCCGGGCAAGTTCTGCTATCTCGTCGAGAATATGGACCTTGCCTACAATCAGACGGGTCTGGGCATTTTCGTAATCCTCGCCACTGTTGTTTGTTACACGTACATAGCCCTGCAGGCGCATCGTCTCTTCATCTTCGGTAAGTGTGCCCATATAAAACGCCCGCCAGCTTAATCCGCTGGTAAGGTATGAAATCTCCACCGGCACTTTGCCGCTTACACCGCTTTCGATGTTCCACAGCCCTAGGTTTCTTACCCTTGGCGGATAAGTCAAATCCGCGATATCAATTTTATCAGCGTTGGCCTTGGGCAGCATTTCCAGGCTCGTCGGGTCGATAAGTGTATTGGCCCAGGAAAATTGCAGCTTGTTTTCGCCGCCTTTGAGTGTCAGCGCCCTGCTTTCACGCACTAAGGTCATATCCGCTGAGTTATAAATCGTAAGCTGCACTGTATCTCGCGTAGGCAGTGTAACCAAATCGACCTTGGCCTGGCTGGCTCCTGCCGTTAAAACGATTATAAGTAGTGAAAATATTATACGTTTCATTTTACAGCCCTCTTTGTTGTTGTTTTTTTAACGCCAGTCGTCTGTTCTCGTTCCGTGATAAGTCCTCAGTACGTACTCAAATTTCTTTGCCGATCTTGGCTTAAGTTCTAAAGTAAATTTGACGGTATCCATGTCCACCTGTTCGAATTCACCAAAGTCTCCGCTTCTGGTCAGCTTCCAGATAGATGTATTGAAGTTGCGTTTAATCTCGACCTTTACGTCAATGTCGCGCGTATTTTTGACATCGATATTAAATGTACGAATTTCGTCCCAGCCGGAGACGTCACCTCGCCTGTCGAATTCGTAATTGTCTGTCTCAAAGTCCATCAGCTTGGATTCAACAACAATATCGGCAACCGCACCGAGATTAAGCTCAACGTCCTCATCAACAGGGATATACTTAAACGAAGACTGCCCCGTATAAGATAAGTGCCCCTCATTGCCGGCATTTCGATAGACCTTAAGCATTCCACCGGGTATAGGAGTTTCGCCTAATTCGTGCTCTTTATCATTCTTAAAGCTGATGAATCGAACCACCGAGGTGCCGTAACGTTCTTCTTCGTATTTATAAAGGTTTACGACCGGAACTTCGTCAACCTCAAAGCTTAGCAGCCGTTTCGACCATCCGGTCGGTATCGTTTCTTTGCCCTCAATCGTATAGAGAAAATACTCGCTGAGACCTTCTTTTGTAATTTCTTTTGGAGCGCGCATAACAGCTTCTTCTGTTAATGCGAATGCTCTTCCGGCCGACTTCCTTCCACTGGTGCGGGGAGCTGGCGCCATTGTCGGCGCAATTCCTTCACCGGGTCTGCCGTAAGGATATTGCCGCCGGGCAAGCTCAGCTATCTGGTCAAGTATGTGGACTTTACCGACAATCAGCCGGGTCTGGGCGTTCTCATAATCCTCTCCGCTGTTATTGGTTACCCGTACATAACCCTGTAGTCGCATGATCTTTTCATCTTCTGTAAGCGTCCCCATATAAAACGCCCGCCAGCTTAATCCGCTGGTCAGATACGAAATCTCAACCGGCACTTTGCCGCTTACACCGCTTTCGATGTTCCACAGTCCTAGGTTTTGTACCCTTGGCGGATAGGTTAAATCTGCGATGTCAATTCTGTCCGCATTGGCCTTGGGCAGCATTTCCAGGCTTGTCGGGTCGATAAGTGTATTGGCCCAGGAAAATTGCAGCTTGTTTTCCCCGTCTTTTAACGTCAGCGCTCTGCTTTCACGTACTAAGGTCATATCCGCTGAGTTATAAATCGTAAGCTGCACGGTATCCCGCGTCGGCAGTGTAACCAAATCGACCTTGGCTTGACCGGCTCCAGCCATTACAACGATTATGAGTAGTGAAATTATTATACGTTTCATTTTACAGCTCCTTTATTTTGGAACGGTTCAAAGTCTGGTTATCTTATTACTGGTTGCATCGTAGGCATTGG
>CAZIAN010000385.1:0-5173 GCA_964537355.1 uncultured Pirellulales bacterium
GGGAGACCTCAAATTCCTTAATCAACAGCCATCAGGCGGTGCGGGACCATGCTACGTCAGCATCGACCATACGGGAAAGAACGCGCTCGTCACCAACTACGGCAGCGGGAGTGCCTCGGTTATTCCAATCGAATCGAACGGCAGACTCGCAGAACCAACCGGCTTTGTGCAGCATACCGGTTCCAGCGTGAATGCCAGTCGGCAGAAAGAACCCCATGCACATTCGATAAATGTCAGCCCGGACAATCGCTTTGCCTTTGTCGCCGACCTCGGAATCGACAAAATCATGATTTACAGACTGGATACTGAAAAGGGAACAATCGTCAAAAACAGTCCTCCTTTTACAAAGGTCAAGCCTGGTGCCGGACCGCGTCATTTTGCTTTCCACCCAAATGGAAAATTCGCTTATGTCATTAACGAAATCGATTGCACGGTAACTGCTTTTACTTATGAGCCGGCTTCGGGCACACTGACAGATATCCAGACCATAACGACGCTTCCAAAGGGTTTTAATGGATCCAATACATGTGCTGAAGTACGAGTACACCCAGGCGGAAAGTTTCTCTATGGCTCAAACCGGGGACACGACAGTATTGTCGTTTATCGGATCGATTCGGCCAAAGGGACACTGACTTTCGTCGAGCATGAGACCGCTGATATCAAAACACCGCGGAACTTCAACATCGATCCGACAGGCAAATTCTGCCTGGTCGCCAACCAGGGAAGTAATAGTGTCGTAGTATTCCGGATCAATCAGGAAACCGGTGCGCTTAATCCGACGGAGCATAAAATCTCCGTTGGAAGGCCTGTCTGTATCCGGTTTCTCAGGTAAGAATCATAATCTTTATAATTATCAGAAAAGATGGCCTTAATTGACTGTGCCTTACGACCAAGCCGGATAATCCTAAGGCAGAGATGTCAATGAATCAAACTACAATGAATAATCACCTGCTAAATATTCAGAATGAACTAAGGCGGCTAAGTAACAAAGAAATAGCAGAACATTCCCAGAGATTCTTCAAAACCGGCAAAGGACAATATGGCGAGGGTGATAAATTTTTAGGTATTCGAGTTCCCGTATTAAGAAAAATAGCAAAGAAATACCAGGGAATATCAATTGATGAATGTGCCCAGCTACTGAAATCACAATTCCATGAAGAACGTTTACTGTCCCTTCTTATGCTTGTAGCCATTTTCAACAAGGCATATAGCAAAGATAGAGAAGCCGTATATACTCTTTATCTTGATAATACAAGATTTATAAATAATTGGGACCTTGTTGACAGTTCCGCTGAGCATATAGTTGGTGCTTATTTACGAGTCGCAGATAAAAAGCCTATTTACCAGCTTGCCAAATCCGACATCTTGTGGGAACGAAGAATTTCCATCATGTCCACATTTCATTTTATAAAGTATAATGAATTTATTGACGCATTAAGAATTTCGAAGATTTTATTACACGACAAAGAAGATTTAATTCACAAGGCTGTTGGCTGGATGCTGAGAGAAATCGGTAAGCGTGACATAGAAGCCGAAGAAGAATTCTTGGTAAAATATTACAGTCAGATGCCTCGTACCATGTTGAGGTATTCTATAGAAAAATTCCCACAAAACAAAAAGAAAAGATATTTGAAGGGTAAAGTATAAAACATCGTATATCATTATAGAACAATTCCAAATAGGGAAAAGATTATGAAGTTTAATAAAATTAAAGTGTTCTTGTTAATCTGTTTAGCTGGAGTAACAACTCTCCTGTCTTGTGCTGTTCAGGATGCTTCACCCCCTGCCGAAGATATGTCGAATGCAGAGTCAAACCATTTCAGCAATAATAAAGAACTCGCTGAGAAAATTTTGAACAACCCCGACCTGACTCTGGTTCAGGAAAAGGCAAAGTCTATATTGAAAAAGGGACTCAACGCCGGCAGCGGTTATGGAGAGGTATGGATTCGTGACCTAAACACATTTATTGAGCTTGCTCTGGAAGTTCAGGATAAGGCGGAGCTTCGCCGGTCGCTTTTGGTGTTCTTTCATTTTCAGGGAAAAGACGGCAATATAATCGACGGTTATATACCTGCTGAAAAAGCCAACGTGTCATATAAATACATCCGTTCAAACACGATGCCGAATCTCCTTGGGCATAAGAACACGGTCGAGACAGACCAGGAAAGCTCCTTAGTTCAGGCGGTCTATAAGTATGTAAGGAAAACCGGCGACTATTCGATACTCTCTGAAGAAATCAATGGCCTCTCCGTGCGCCAAAGATTGTCCATGGCGCTTCGTTATCTTTTGGAGCATCGTTACGATGCTGGGTATGGATTGATTTGGGGTGCAACAACCTCAGATTGGGGAGACGTCCAGCCCGAACACTCATGGGGAGTTGAATTAGATTCTTCCAGTCATCGTTCCATCGATATATATGATAATGCAATGTTCATCGTGGCGATAAAAAACTATATTTCACTCATAACCCCCGAAATTTCCGATCAAAAAACGTGGCAATCAGTCGCAGATAAAATCAAAACAAACACAAGGAAACATCTTTGGGACCGGGAATTACACAAATTTCGCCCCCATCTCTATTTAGAAGGGTCTCCCTTCCCCAAAGATTTTGACGAGCATAGAATATATTATCACGGCGGAACGGCCATTGCGATTGAAGCGGGAATTCTCTCGAAAGAAGAGGTATTACAAGTATTCAACGATATGGTCAACAACAAGATGTTCGCCGGTGCAGGTTCAATAGGGCTGACAGTATATCCACCCTATCCGGCCGGATTTTTCAAGAATAAAAGCATGGGGCCATTCTCTTACCAGAATGGCGGCGATTGGACCTGGTTTGGCGGGCGCATGATACAGCAGCTTATCGCTTATGGTTACATCGAGCAGGCCTATCAGGAATGTCTTCCAATGCTCGAAAGAGTCAGAGTAAATGATGGCTTTTTTGAATGGTACACGATTGACAATCAACCAAGCGGCTCCGGTACTTTTCGTGGCTCAGCCGGTGTACTCGATAAAGCTGTACAGATGTTTCTTAAATGGGCGAAAGAACAGTAGAAGCGGTTTCCAAACTTCGGAAACATCTATCGATAGCTTAAGATAGAAACAAAGGAGGATTAGCTGTGAATCAAAAACTAAAGCGACGAGAGTTTCTCGGCACCGCTGCGGCCGGTATGCTGTTAGGCTCTAATTTGTCAGCACGGGAATTAAATAACAATGGCACGACCGCTCAGCGTGAGGTGCGGCTCGAATATTTCAGACCCAAAGAGCTTAAAGAGGCGCAGACTAAATGCCCGACAATCTTCCAGCCGCTTGGAACAATTGAATGGCACGGAGTGCACAATTGTGTGGGCGTCGATGCACTGAAAGCACATGCTTTGTGCGTTCGAGCTGCTCAAAAAGGAGGAGGCTTGGTTGCGCCAGCTCTTTATGGTGGTGTCGGAGGGGTCAATCAACCACATACATTCGTTATGGATGAGGAAAACAATGTCTTTTCCAAACTCCTTCGCCCCTGGCTCGAACAGCTTTGCCGGGAAATGGCGCGTGATGGATTCCGTGCAATTATCATGCTCACCGGCCATTATGGCGCCGCTCAGCAGATTGTAGTCCGCGAAACAGCGGTGCGCATGAGTCGAGCCCTGGGAATTCCTGTCCTTGGTACACCTGAATATATTCTTGCACTGGACGTGGACTATACGGGCGATCATGGTGCATGGGGCGAAACCTCACTCATGATGCATCTCTATCCTGATACGGTCGATCTCTCACGACTCGGCGATCCTCCCCATAAAGGTGTTGGTGGACGCGATCCTAAAACAGAAGCATCCGCCGAAGACGGACGTCTGCTTACAGAAACAATCGTCTCACGGCTTGCCATATTAGCACAGAAAATGCCAACATGGGACTATAAGACGCTCGACCGTTTCATCGATTCCGAAGCGACTCTCGTTGCCAAACAGCTTTCTGCACCAAGGGGCAAGAAAAATGTCTGGACTGCCTGGCGTAATATCGGCAGTGCCCTGCGTAACTACGGCCAGCAGCTTGCTAAAGGAAATTTTGAACAGATCAAGTCATCAGTTGAAAAACTGTAAATTGCGAGAAAACCTTTTTGTTATTATAGTAGAAAATGGCTAAGAGAAATATAAAGATAAAAAAAGGAAACAGAGTATGAATAAACTTGGGGTTGGCGTTATCGGTTGCGGCTCGGTAGCCCAGGAGCATATTAAGGCCTTTCAGAAAGACGTGCGTTCTGAGGTGCGGGCTCTGGTTGACCGGAATCCTGCGAATGCAGAAAAATATCGCGACCGCTACGGCTTAAAGTGCACCATCGAAACCGATGCGTCCAAAATGCTTGAGCAAAATGATGTAGATATCGTAGTTGTATGCACGCCGCATAATACACATACACAATACGTAGTCGCCGCAGCAGAAGCCCACAAGCATATTATTATCGAAAAACCTGTCGCGTTAACTCCGGAAGATGTGCACAAACAACGCCGGGCAGTAAGAAAAAATGATGTCAAAACAATAGTAAGTTTCGTCCTGCACTGGAACCCCCTGCTGATGACCATTGATCGTCTCATTGAGCAGGGTGTTTTCGGAGACATCTTTATGGTCGAGGTCGATTATATGCACCGGATATGGATGACCCCTGAAGATAAATGGTATGGCAGCAAAGAACAAAGCGGAACGGCAATCTTAACGGGAGGTTGCCACGCGATAGATGCACTGCGTTGGTTTGCACGGAGCGAAGCCGAACAAGTTTGCGCTTATCAGGTAAAAACCAAAAATCCCATAGAATATCCAGGCACAATCTCAGCCAACGTTAAATTCAAAGACGGCAAGATAGGGCGCAGCACAACTACCTTTGACGCACAAATGCCTTACAGGTTCAACATCGGAATCTATGGGACCAAGGGCTGCCTGCGTAATGATGAACTTTTTGCACCCAGGCTCTTTCCCGGACAGAACAGCTTTTTAAAAATTCCCTGTATCCTGCCGGACAGTGCCGACGTCACCCATCACCCCTTTGAGGGTGAAGTGTCTCATTTCCTTGATTGCATTATTGAAGATAAACAACCATATCCGGATTTAGAAGACGCCGCACAAACCCACGCAGTGTGCTTTGCGGCGGACCTTTCGGCACAAACAGGTAAGCCTGTGATAGTAAGTGAAC
>CAZIAN010000386.1:0-5088 GCA_964537355.1 uncultured Pirellulales bacterium
TGAGAAGCCAGTAATGGAATGTCCTCAGGACGTTCTCGCAATGCCGGTACATGGATGCGGACGGTATTGAGACGATACAGCAAATCCTGGCGAAATCTACCGGCAGTAACTTCCTGGTCGAGATCGGCGTTCGTTGCTGAGATTATACGGACACTTACACGACAGGTCTTGGAAGAACCGATGGGCTCGAACTCGCCGTTCTCTAATACCCGTAATAATTTCGATTGCAGATTGACAGGAACCGTGGCAATTTCATCCAGGAATAGCGTACCCTCATCCGCCAATCTAAATCGCCCCATGCGATCTGTCTTGGCATCTGTAAAAGCCCCAGCCACGTGTCCGAAAAGCTCGCTTTCAAAGACGGTCTCTGGTACACTGGCTGTATTCACTGTAACAAGATTTTTGTCCCTGCGAAGCGAAGCTGCATGTAAAGCCTGGGCAACGATGCCTTTGCCACTGCCGTTCTCACCGGTAATCAGGACGTTCGCATCGGAGGGCCCCACATTGGCTATTGTTTCCAGCACCGGCTGCATCGCAGGGGACTCAGCGATCAGGATTTTGCGACTCTCATCTTTGAGGTAGTCAATCTCCTGCGAGAGCTTCCTGCTTTCGCGCAGAGCACGGCCCAACTCGACTTGCGTTTGTAGTACGGACAGCAAGCGTTCGTTCTTCCACGGCTTTTGGATAAAATCACGAGCACCACTACGCATCACCTCAACGGCAAGCTCAATACTGCTCCAGGCCGTCATGACGACCACCGGCAGGGATTCATCGATTTGATTGATTCTATTGAGCAAGTCTAAACCCTGCCGGCCTGAAGTTTCACCCCTGATATAATTAAGATCCATTAAGACAACGTCGAAATCATTCCTATTGACCGAATCTATGATCTCCCCAACAGATGAGGCCGTCTTTATTTCGTATCCTTCCGGTCTGAGTAGCAGACGAAGGGCTTTGAGCACATCCGCTTGATCATCGGCGATAAGTATCTTGGATGTATTTGTAATCCTCTGCATGTTCGGCATAGTCTTCAATTACTCCAATTTCTATCCCATTACACTCACCCATAAGTATAAATATTCCGAACGAGTCACAAGTTAAGATACTATACATTTCATTATGGATAAACCAAAATTTCCAATATTCTATCGTATCCACGCGTTGTCGTCGAGGAATTGCAGTGTTCTACGTGTAATTCAATATACACTTGTCTTTCAGTCAGTCACCAGCAGGTATATGATCCACTGCTGTCACACAGAAGCTACTGGAGCATTCTTCACCAGATTTGACGAATAAAGTGTACACAAATGTTGATCCTTTTTTGCGGGATGCGGTGGATTATATACCGGTTAGTACCTGGTTATGACCTTATACTTTACAGTCATAAGCTTCTTTTTTTCAATAATTATAAGATTGTACGTTTTTATATTACTCCATCTGATTCGCTATACGTCAGCTTTACTTATTGTATGAATTTGGCGAAACTTGCTGGAAATTGCAGCAATGGTCAACACCATTCCCAGGAACAAAGCAATGGCTGGCCCAACTGAAAAATCAAAGAAATATGCAAATAACAGACCTCCCAAAGAAGCCACTGTAGCTGCTGCCCATGCGATAAACATTCGCAAGCCCCAATGTGCAGAAAATAGGGCCGATATTGTGGCCGGAATAATAAGAAATGAAAACACGGTTACAATGCCCGTGAATCGAACTGCAAGTGTAATGACTACTCCGAGCAATCCATAGAACAAAAAATCCCACCATACTACCTTCAAACCTTCTGTGACAGCCTCCTCGTAATTTCGTGATATTTGAGACAAAGGTTTTCTGATTATGTAAAGACAAAAAGCTACGGCCGTAAAAACCACAAGACATACAACAATATGTTCCTTGGTTACCCATAAGAGCTTTCCTGCGAGCATTTCTTCAGCGTGGGCATGGCCCGGTGCAAGACCGATTAAAAACATTGCACCGGCTGCCGTGATGGCATAAGAGATTCCTATTACAGCCTCGATTGAGATTCGAACGATTTTTTTTCGTGCTAAAGCATAAAATGCGGCTATTAACAAAACACAGCATAACGAAAAAACATATGATATTAGTGTGTCTTCCTCTGCATCGAACAATAGATGGGCGGCAATCGAGCCTACCGCTGCTACTTGAGCTACGGCAATATCAATGAAAATGACCTCCCTTTTAAGAACGTGGATACCAAAATAACCAAGTATTGTTCCTATGATTAGGCACATCATAAACGGCCAGCCAAGAATTTGAACCAGTTGCGACATCATTTATCCTTTCGAGTTTAAGTTACTCCGGAAGAGCAGGCATTGCAAAATCATTGCACAAACGAAGAAAAGTCCCAGGAACAGTACGAGTGTCGGCCCATAAGGGAAGTTCCATAAATATGATGAACCCAGGCCGAGAACACAGGCCACGAATCCTGTGCTCCACCCGATTAGAACAGCTTTTGCCCATTTTTTGGTAAACATTGCAGCAGTAGCGGCAGGGATCATAAGGAAAGCATAAGCCAACAAAACCCCGGCAATGGGGACAATCAGGACTGTGATAATGCCCTGAGTAGTGAAGAAAATAAAGTCCCACAGCTTTTCGTTTTTTAAGGTTTGTGGATTTTCTGCCAGGGTGATAAATGTCTCGCGGAAGATATAGTGGAAAATCAATAGAATTATATAGACAATCGCTGTTACAGTAACTAAGGGCCAGCTTACCCATAATAGACTACCGGAAAGAGTCGTTGTTACATAGGCTTCCGCATCTGGAAGTTTGTCCGTCAACAAAAGTGAAATAACCAGTGCCATTGCATACAGAATCCCGATGACCGCTTCACGAGGTATGGCGCGGGTTTTCGGTTTGATTAATGCAAGCAAAAGCGAGCCGAATAGAACCGCCACTAAAGCTAATACATAGGAACCAACGGAAGCATATTTAAAATGGACTGCTAATCTCGCTAACACATTGGAATCTGAAAACGCGTATTTGGTGTAAATGCCTACGCCGACAAGGGCGCCGAAAGCAGCCAGTTGGTCAAGAACCAGGTCTGAAAAAATCAAAGTGCGGCGAATTATATGAAGACCAAGGTATGTATGGAGGACCAGGACTACTGCAATTAAGGCAATCTGCAATGAAAATAGTTTTATCACCTCTGACATTATAGTTTTCCTTCATAGATTATGATTGTAAGCTGATTTTTTACTCGCTGATAAGACCGGTATTTTTGGCTGCTTTTAACAGACTGTTGATCCAGTAATCGACAAGCTTAAAGTAGTCTTCAGTTCCCGGAGTTCCGCCAACGAACAAAGGCACAATAACTGCTTCGGCACCGGTTTTACTGGCGACGGTTCTTACCTTATGTTCGTCAAAGTAATTTGCGGCAAGGATAATACGAATGTTTTCATCATGCATCATCTTGACCAAATTGGTAACGTGTTTTGCAGAAGGCGGAATTCCCGGTTTTGATTCAATGGTAGCGGCCTCTTTGAGACCGAAGAGCTTTAGAAAGTAGCTCCAGTTCTTATGATAGATGACAATAGGTGTTCCCCGTAAAGGAAGCATCTTTTTCATCCAGCCGTCCAGCTTATCAATCAGGGGTTTTCCTTGTAATTTGTTTTTCTGCAGAAACTCAATCAGCTTGTCCTGCTCGGCCAGTCTACAGAGGGTGTCACCTCCGAGCAGTGTGACTAATTCTTCGCCGAACAGATGTTTATCCAATTCATCCTGTAGTTTCTTCAAATTTTGTTCATAAAAAGCCTTACCTTGTGGGTCATTCTTAATTAAGCCGGCTGCGATATTCCATGCCACCTGCCTGGTATTAATCGGACTTGTGGTAATGTGGGGGTTTCCGAATACGTGAACATCACCCTCGATTTGCGAAATAACTTTAGGTTTGTCAACCAATTCTATTCCTTGTGATACTGCGACATAGCCGTCTTCACTGCTGCGAACGTGTTTGTTTCCGGATCTGTTAATTACCGTAGGTAGCCAAAGCTCAAGGTCAAGCCCAGTGGCTATTAGCACATTAGCCTTCATGACCATATTCACAAAGGATGGCTTAGGTCTTATATGATGAGGATCCTGGACACTATGGACTATAGAATTGGTTATAATCCGTTCGCCGCCAATAGCCTTGGCCAATACTGCGTAGTCGGATAAGGTTGTTACCACCTGCAGGCGTCCCCTATTTTGTGAGCGCAGCCGTATTCGCTCTCGGGCAGCGTCGGCATTGTTCGAACATAGCATTGCCAATAAAACAGTGGACATAGTTAAGATAAAAAAAGTTCTTCTTGCCATTTTAATTTCCTCCGTATTTTGGTTTTAATAACGTTCATGCTTATGTGGCCCGGCGCTAAAGATCGCCTGCAACCAAATTACATGTTCAGTATCCTCGGTACCATGGCCGAATGCATAATCATATTCACAGCGAAGCTTGACCCATTCGCTTTGCCACCAGGTTATATAGGGACCTATTTGCCAGCGTTCAGGATTCTTGGCGGTATAGGCCAGTGGAACAATAGAAGCTCCTTGTGTGTTGGCGTAATCTTTGCTGTCCGGCTTATAGTAATCAGCTCTAATTCCGATGTCTAAGTTTCGGGCTGCTTTTGTCTGCAGATAACTGTAAGCACCCCACGCATTAAGGTTATCTCTTCCGGAATTATCCGGTGCCAGGATGTCTTGATTGAGAAAATAAACTTCGCTGCGCCATTCCACATTGCGGTAGAGCGCCTGATCTGCCGGTTCCCAGAGAATAGAAAGGTCTGCTCCGAACACCTGAGTTCCTAAGGTATCGTGCTCATCGTCAAGTGTGCCGCCTTTGAGAACACTCCATTCATCGTTCCAGCCAAACAACCCACTCAAACCAAATTCAAGGTAAGTGTCTCTGGAAAGGTCTCGATAATTCTTATAGTGGACAAGCATGGAAGGATTGCCCAGAGTATCCCCGCCGAATAAACGTTCATTTTCAGAATTGGTTACCTGCAAAGTCAATCCTTGATAAGCCTGGCCCCACTGAGGCAATATCCATTCGATAGATGCGCCGGTTTGATTAAGACCTTCGTCGCCGAAGATTTTTTG
>CAZIAN010000387.1:0-5038 GCA_964537355.1 uncultured Pirellulales bacterium
AAAATTGCAAGAAGCCCGACGAATTGTTAGATGACCAAACATTGTTTATCGAATCAGCCAGGGGCTTGGTTGCTGTTCTTGGATGTGCCCATTCAGGTGTTGTAAATACACTTGACTATATCAGTAATTTAACAAGCCGAAATAAAATATACGCTGTTATCGGTGGTATGCACCTGTTAAAGGCAAGTCGGAAACGAATAGCAAATACAATAAAGGCCTTCAAAAAATATGAAATTCAAAAAATTGTACCTTTGCACTGTACCGGGCGGAAAGCTATGGAAGATTTTAAAAATGCTTTTAGTGATAAATGTGTTTTTTTGAGTGCTGGTGGACAAATCATTTTTTAAACGGAGATTAACGTACTGTATGTCAAATGAAGGGCCGGAGTTGAATCTGATATGTAAAAGATTGACAAAAATCAGCGGTTCTGACTGGGTAGCGGTTAAGTTTTAGAAACAAATACCTGCAAATGACATTGAATCAATCAAGTTCTGTGAAGCTGTATATAAAGCAAAGAATAAACATGTCTTTTTATCTCTCTGCCATATATGCTGTGATGGTGCTAAAAGATGCTTCGGTTGGCTTAAAAACAATGATGTGAAGCTGGCTCAAGGGCTTTCCGAGAAAACGGGCATGGAACAGGATGCAGCCTTTGAATTGATAAGAAGCGTTCCTGTTCTTAATGAAAAAGTCTCTGGGATTTCTCTTGGCAAAGATATTAAGGGTGATGTGTATATCAGTTATGTAAGTCCTGAATCAGCAATGAAGCTTATTAGATGCTGGCAGAAAATGACCAGCCGTAATCTCAATGCAGAAATTTCAGGCATAATGTCTGTTTGTGGAAACGTTGCGGTCAAAAGTTTTATTAAACAAAAAATCAGTATTTCTTTTGGCTGTCCTGACTCCAGAGAATACGGAGGTATTGAAAAGGGAGAGCTTGTCATTGGTATTCCCCATAATATCGCATTCAGCTTATGCACAATGAGTAGTTAAGGTGAATCCACAGGAATTCTTAAAACTACAATAGCAGAACCATAACTCATTTGGATATTGAGATGAAAGGATTGATTCCGGCAAAGGTTTTTTTGACTAAAGGGGTAGGCAGACATAAATATAAGCTGAAATCATTTGAAGAAGCGTTAAGGCAGGCGGGTGTGGCACAGCAGAATCTGGTCCAGGTCTCATCGATACTTCCACCGAAGTGTAAAATTATTAGTCGTGATAATGGTTTAAAAATGCTTGTTTCTGGTCAGATATCTTATTGCGTTATGGCAAGATCAAGCACAAATGAACATGGTCGTTTAATAGCTTCTTCAATTGGCATAGCCGTTCCCAAAGATCGAAACAAATGGGGATATATTAGCGAAGTTCATGGTCATGGGATGAACCAGCAGGAAGCTGCCGATATGGCCGAGGACCTGGCCGCCGATATGCTTGGGACAACTCTCGGTCTTGAAGTCGATCCAGATAAAGCCTGGTCCGAAAAAGAGCAAGTTTACAAAGCAAGCGGACTGATCATCAGAACATCTAATACTACGCAAACAGCTAAAGGGCAGAAAGGTTTCTGGACAACAACTGTTGCGATTGCGATGTTATTGTTTGAGCTGATAAACAATAGAGATGTTCTATAATCAATAATCCACTATTGCCCAAATGACTACAAAAAGGAAGTAATTATGCCAACGTACGAGTATAAGCGTCAAGCTTGTGGCTATACGTTTGAAAAATTTCAAAACATGAAGGATAAGCCCGTCACAAAATGTCCAAGGTGCAATGGCACTGTACAACGTCTGATTAGCGGTGGAGTGGGCGTGATTTTCAAAAGCTCAGGCTTTTATACAAAAGATAACAGCCCAAAAACTTCTCCTGCCTGTGGTCGAGACAGACCTTGTTGCGGTCGAGACATGCCTTGCGAATAGTAAGTAAAAATTCACAAACATAAGTACTCACGTAGCAGGAATTGAATATGAGTATTTCAGTAAATTATTCACGGATAAGGCAAGAAATACCGGATTGCGTAACTATAGTTGTATCCTGTAAGACAAGAACGGCAGAGGAAATCGAAGAGGTAATAAACGCCGGGGCTACAGATATCGGTGAAAATTATATCCAGGAAGCAGGACAAATCTATAGTGCTTTAGGAAAAAAGGCAGCTAAATTTAGATGGCACATGATTGGCCATCTGCAAACGAATAAAATAAACAAAGCCTTAAGAATCTTTGATGTCATACAAACTGTAGATTCACTGGAAAAAGCTGCAGCTATTGAAAAAAGGGTCAAGAGTGAAAGAAAGCAGATAATGCCGGTTTTTATAGAAATCAATATCGGCAGCGAGGATTCTAAAACTGGTATAAAACCACAGGAGCATGAGCCATTCGAGACTTATATTGAAAAATTAATTACGGATATGTCAGGATTTGAGCATTTAAGTATCGAAGGATTAATGACGATGGGACCCCGCTTTGGCAATCCTGAAGATAGCATACCATATTTTGCAAGGCTGAAAAGGATATTTGAGAAAATTCAAGGCCTTGATCAGGCAAATGTAGATATGAAGTATCTATCTATGGGTATGACAAATTCATATAAGGTAGCTATAGAAGAAGGCTCCAATATGGTCAGAATTGGAACGGCAATATTTGGAGAAAGAAAATACAGGTAGAAAAATGACTGAGAGACTTTCCTTTAGAGATTATGCCATAGTTTCTTGCGGGACACTTGCTCCAGAGTTGAATTACTTAAGGAAGGAAGGTTTTTTGGATGCCAAGAAAATTGTTTATACAACACCTGGACGGCATGAGGTTCTTAGAGAGCTTGAAAGCCAGTTGATACAAGAAATAGATGCCGCTAAGGAGCACTCTAGGAAAATCATAATAGTATACGGCGGCAAATTCTGCTACGTCAATATCGATAATCCCTACAGAACGATAGACACTATAATCCAGGAGCAGGGAACTGGAATTTCAATCTCCAGAATAAACGCAACCCATTGCATGGATATGTTAGCCAGTGAAAGTCAAAGAGAGCAAATAAGCGGCGGCCAGAAGGTTTTGTGGCTTACGCCGGGGTGGATAGTCTATCGCGACTATGTTTTCCAAGACTGGGATAAAGGCAAAGCCAATGAGAATTTTCCTCAGCATACCGGCGGTGCTGTACTATTAGACGGCATAAGTTTCTGGGAGAAATATTCCGAAGAGTATCCTGAGAAGGTCCTCGGATTTTCTGACTGGATGGGAATTGAAATTCGCCACCATAAGATTGCGTTGGATAGATTGAAAAACCTGCTTGCCGGTTGTGTTATTTCAGATCTGGAAAAAGAAATAGCTGAACTGAAAAGCAGACTGTCTGCTCACTCAACGAAGCCATCAATGATTCAACAGTTAGAAGAACTTGAGAAAAAGCTGGAAGAGGCAAAAAGAGCGGAACCACAAGTTCAATAGCCGGCCTAATCAACAAGAAATTAAAATGCAGAGTTGTGATAAACCGGCAATTCTTTCACTTTTTTTCTGTCTTGCTGCTGTCGCTGTTAACAGGCCAAAGATAACAAAATGAAAGAATGTACAGTTCAATTTGAGCCCAGCGGGCTAAAGGTGAAAGTTCCCTCCGGTACAACACTACTGGATACGGCCTATAGAT
Source organism: uncultured Pirellulales bacterium (assembly GCA_964537355.1). GTDB lineage: Bacteria > Planctomycetota > Phycisphaerae > Sedimentisphaerales > Anaerobacaceae > NIOZ-UU13. The sequence goes on from CAZIAN010000387.1 coordinate 3,637, forward strand.
TGCCCCTGTCACTGCAGTCAGCACATAGCACAAATCCGGCAAAGCTATCCATCTGAATTTGAAGAAATAAGAGCAGGCAGTATCCTCGATATTTAGACCCAGATCAAGATAAGATGTATTGGTTATTTTTATCATTGGCCAGCGGATATGTTTTGGGCGTGACACAATTATTAAACACTTCGTTTTAACATTGCTTCTCTTCAAAAAGCCCTTTGGCATTGCCCCCTGTGTACCGAGTGTAAAAAGGCCGAGCATTTTGTTCACATTATATTGGGATATATCTTCTTCAGGCTATACCATACTATCAGGGATGATAGGCTGTATTATGGTACTGGGAATTTTTCTGATATCGGTTAGATAATGTCTAAACGAACGAAAAGCAGGAAAAGATCAACTGTGAATTTGCGTAAAAGATGCAAATGGCTTTGCTGCAGGTATTTTGCGTTTCCTATTGAAATCCATGAAGATTGGGATGATTACGATGATATCAGGTGATACCTTGCACACAAAAACGTCAATGTATTCGTGGAAGATTGCCAATGGTATCTGAATGTGAAAAATAAGTGCAGACATCTTTCTGAAAAAGACTACAAGTACCAAATTTATGACAAAAGACCGAGAATCTGCAGGCAATACAGTCTTGAAAAATGTGACTTTACTGTTGGCCAATACGATTATGACTTGTACTTTGAAGATGACCGACAGATGGAAGCTTATACGGGGGTGAAATTTCCACAAAAAGCAGCAAAGAAATTCAGTCGGTCATGAAGCAAGGCAGAAGGTTCTTAACTGATTTGACGCCTGCGTTAAATACAGCAGAAAATCAAAGTGAGAATCATCAATAAGTCTGAACAAGCATGGCTTTTGTGCAAGATACTCAAGAAATAAAACGCCATTCATATCAGCAAAGGAACATGTTGGCTGGCATCGTTCACGGTACTTTTTTCGAAATGGCGTGTGCGTTTGCCGAGCCCTTTGCTTTGATTCCTCTTTTTTTGTTCGGTTTTACATCATCAAAATTAATAATTGGGTTGACAGTGGGATTCATGCAGGCCGCTGCGGTATTACCGCAATTGCTGATGTCTCGCCTCTTGCGGCGACGCACGCACGCAGCAAAACCATTCATGCTCGTGGGAATCTGGGTGCGATGTGGTGTTTGGGGGATATTAGGCCTTTTTGCTCTTATGAGTTCCGAAAAAAGTCTTTTTCTTCTTTGGGCATCGGTCATACTTGTAAGTCTATACTCCTTTGCCGGCGGCATTGCCGTGCTTCCCTTCAATCGGATCATAAGTGAGACAATTCTACTGGAAAAAAGGAGCAGTTTCTTCGGATGGCGTCTGTTTTTCGGCGGCTTTATGGCTATGATGGCAGGTTTTCTTGTCAAATTTGTACTGGGCAGCGA
>CAZIAN010000388.1:0-5037 GCA_964537355.1 uncultured Pirellulales bacterium
CTTACCAAATCCACTGCTGATTTTCGAGTGATTTTTTAGCTTCCCTTGCTGAAATACCTTCTGAAAGAAGTCAGAAATCTTGAATCATAAGGGAAGACTTGTTAGCATTATATAAAAGAGGCTTGGTAAAGCAGCTAAGCAATGACAAGCATGATCGTATAGTAAATACCGGTCTTAAGGCCGACAGCATTTTGAATAAGAGAGTTCTGATGCGTAAGAAAGTGATAGGATTGGCTGTTGCTGCAGTAATGCTGGGCACTGCAGCAATTCTTTACAGAACTCTACAACCAAATACATACCGCGTTGAAGATATTGTCGCCGTCTATCAGGAACAAGAAGATTATAACGATATTACTATCGAGTATCCCCTTAATGAAACATTGTTTCCACCTGAGATGGTTCCGCCCGTATATCGCTGGAATGACAGTGTCCCTTCATCGAAATCATGGCTGATACGGTTTGAATTTTCCGACGGTAAACCATGTATGAACTTCATAGCACCGCGGCAACAGTGGACACCCCGGCCGGAAGACTGGGAGAACATAAAACATAGATCGCTCGAACAGGAGGCTAAAGTCGTCATCCTCGGCGCTGGTTCCGGTGAACCGGTAAAGGTATTGTCGCAAGCCAGTATATCCTTTAAGACTTCAAAGGACCCCGTCGGTGCGCCTCTATTCTATCGTGAGGTGAATTTGCCGTTCATAGACGCGGATAAAGACCCATCGCGCATCCGTTGGCGTTTTGGTACCATCGATTCACCGAAGCCGCCGATAGTCCTTAAGAACCTGCCGGTCTGCGGCAATTGTCACTCGTTCAGCCGTGACGGCTCAACACTCGCAATGGATGTGGACTATGCCAGTAACAAAGGCTCATACATTATAACAACAGTCAAAGAACAGATGGTACTGGCTAATAAAGACATCATTACCTGGGCTGATGAAGAGAATACCGAACAGGCCAACGGTTTGCTGTCCCAGATATCACCCGACGGCCGATACGTCATCAGCACTGTCAAAGATATATCCGTTTTTGTACCCAAGCCGGAATTAGCCTTCTCACAACTGTTCTTTCCCGTCAAGGGCATCCTGTGTGTGTTCGATAGAGAAACAGGATGCTTTGTTAATTTGCCCGGCGCAGATAATCCAAAGTTTGTGCAGAGCAATCCTGTCTGGAGCCCAGACGGAAAGTATATTGTCTTTGCCAGAGCCCAGGCCCCCGATCTGCGAAACACCAAGCACCAGGGCTCTATTTGGTTGACACCGATAGAAAGCAGAGACTTCATTGCGGCAGATGAGCCATTCCTGTTTGACTTGTATAGAATTCCGTTCAATGGCGGTCAAGGCGGCACAGCAGAACCTTTAAAAGGCGCATCCAATAATGGTATGAGCAACTTTTTTGCACGTTATTCACCGGACGGCCGCTGGATTGTGTTTTGCCGAGCAAAAAGCTATATGCTTCTTCAGCCCGACAGCGAGTTATACATCATACCTTCAGAAGGAGGTGACGCACGCAGGTTGCGCTGCAATACTCGCCGGATGAATTCCTGGCATAGCTTCTCACCGAACGGCAAATGGCTGGTATTTTCATCCAAGGCATATTCAGACTACACGCAATTATGCCTGACCCATATCGATGAGGATGGCCGCAGTACTCCACCTGTGCTTCTGGAACATCTTACGGCACCCGACCGAGCAGCAAACATACCTGAATTTGTCAATACAAAACCGGGAGCAATCAGTAAGATTCATGCACAATTCCTCAAGACTAAAAAATGAAGGTTTTTAAGGCACTTAAGCCGGGATTAAAACTATTTGTTCGTCAGTTTTTTATTCTAATTAATAACAAGAGGAAGTAATATTCATGAAACCTTATTACTTAAAATCCATAATAATGTCAGTGACAATTAATAACAGGGCCATTATAGCCTTAATAAATAATTGTCACCGGATAGAAGTTAAATATTTATTTGGTGACAAAATATCATGTATGCACAGTTAAAAGAAATTAATCATAAACCGAGGCCCTTCGAGTTTTATACTGCAGATTCGTTGTGGACAGACCCTCACACTTCAGAACAGATGCTGTCTTATCATCTCAATGAAGATGTTGATTTGGCGTCGAGAAATAAGGCATTTATTGAAAAATCCATTGATTGGATCGTTTCTCATTTCTCAGTTGGAGAGCATACAAAAATATGTGATTTTGGGTGCGGGCCGGGCCTATACACAACAAGATTGGCAGAACGAGGGGCAACTGTCACGGGGATTGATTTCTCAGAAAACTCCCTTATATATGCACAAAAGGCAGCCGCCGGAAAAGGATTAAAAGTAAACTATGTTCATACAAACTACCTGGATTTTGATACGAAAGACAGATTCGATCTTATCATCATGATCATGTGTGATTTTTGTGTATTAAGTCCAGAGCAGAGAAAAAAACTGCTCTCTAAATTCAACTCGCTGCTAAAGCCTGGCGGCTCTGTGCTGCTCGATGTGCATTCTCTAAACTATTATGAGCAAAGAGAAGAATCAGCAACCTATGAACTGAATCAGTTGAATGGTTTCTGGTCGCCAGACGACTATTATTGTTTTGTTAACACGTTCAAATATGAGAAAGAGAAAGTCGTACTTGATAAGTACACAATTATTGAGGAATCCCGACAGCGCGTTGTATATAACTGGTTTCAGTGTTACAGCGAAGATTCACTTAGGAGTGAATTTGAGGGAAACGGTTTTAAGGTTGAAGCATTATACTCAGATGTTGCCGGTAAAGCCATTGCATCCGAATCAGCGGAATTGGCTATTGCGGCAAAGAAGCAATGAATAATCCAGCAATCCGGCAGTACCGGAGTTACTCATGAATAGTGGAGGCAGCACCAAGTTCAAACGCAGGATCGGCAGTGAACGCATACTGTTGATGCTGCCGTTAAATATTGTAATGGTTGGCCGCATTAGGGGTACATTGGAACGTTCAAGAATTACGGAGGCAATGGAGAAGCTCAGATCGCGTCATCCATTCTTGGGCGTTCGCGTGCAAATCGATGACGACGGGACGGGTTCGTATATTGCTGAAGATGTGCCCGCAATTGTGATTCATGTAGAGCCGAGGCAATGTGAGGAACAGTGGATTGCTCGCGTAAAGGAAGAGTTTCGCACGCCATTTCCGATTGAGACAGGGCCGCTGGTGCGATGTTCGCTCGTTCAATCGGAGGAGGTGTCCGAGCTAATACTGTGCGGGCATCACGCCATCTGTGACGGAATGTCACTGGGATACCTTCTTCGTGACATATTGAAATACCTTGCCGAACCGATAGAGGAATTTGAGAGCTCAATTTATCCTCCTCCCATCGATCATACCACAGTGTCAAGTGCTCCCTCCACTAATCCGATTCTGCGGTTTATTATGGACAGAATCAACAATAAATGGGCGGCAAAGAACATCCGTTTTTCCGAGTCGGAAATGTGCCGAATGCATGAGGAGTTCTGGAAACGCAATCCTTCGATACAGGTGTTAGCTTGGGATATGGATCCATGGTCAACAGCGGGCCTGGTGGAACGATGCCGTGCGGAGAACGTGACGGTCAACAGCGCTCTGTGGACGGCATTCCTTGCTGCGCAATATGATGTTCAGGACGACAGGCGGCGATATCGCCAGCGCTCGGCGTTGGCGGTGAGCACTCGCGACAAACTCAGTGTATCGGTAGGAGAGGCATTCGGATTCTATGCTTCTTCTCTGACAGTGAAACTGCCGTACTCTCGGCGGAAATCCTTCTGGGACAACGCGAGAAAGGTGCATTCGAGGATTACGAAAGAGCTTTCCAAGACCAATCTTTTCCGAATGTTTGTCTCAGAAATGATCCACCCAACACTTCTCGATTCGCTCTACTTCCGTAAGTACGGTCTGTTAGATGAGACCATGCCAAAAAGGTTATTGAGTAAGATGGATTGGCACGAGATCACGTATGGATATGCGCTCACCAATGTGGGCCGATTCGACATTCCTACGACCTATGGGCCGTACCGGCTGGAGGCAGTTTACGGACCTTTGTTCTATTCAGATGTCGAAGAAAAGATGGTGGGCGTAATTACAGTTGGCGGGAGATTATCAATCATTCTCGCCAGTAATGAATCCGTTGTTGGTGATTCCACCCGCCTAAAGAAAGCTGCCATGGGGTATCTGGAAACTGGTTTACAACAGCATTGTTAATTGAAATTGAGAGGACTTAATGTGGAAAACAAGAATGAAATACAACAATGCATAAATCAGTCATACTACCTGACTTTTCAGCTTGTGATTTTGCGCCGCCGCGTTACGATAAGCATATGAAAGATCCGCCCGGTCAGCGACAATTTGCCACCACGCACTGGAGCCTGGTGGGCGCGGCCAAGGCCGGCGAGGTGAGCCAGAGCCGCACCCGAGAGGCGCTCGAGGAACTTTGCCGGACTTATTGGTATCCGCTGTATGCCTTCGTGCGCAGCCGGGGGTATTCAGCGGATGACGCCCAGGACCTTACGCAAGCCTTTTTTGCACGAATCATCGAAACGGGCGGATTTGCCTCCGCGGACCGCGAGCGGGGCCGGTTTCGCTCTTATCTACTGGGCGCGATGAAACATTTCTTAGCTAATGAATGGCATCGTGCCCAAACGCAGAAGCGCGGCGGCCAGGTGCAAATCATCGAATGGGATGCTCTTGACCCAGAGGGTCGATACGCCGGAGCATCGGAGCAGTCGGATAATCCGGAACATTTGTTCGACCGCGAATGGGCGCTGGAGACCATTGCCGGGGCCCTGCAAACTCTGCGTGACGAAATGGTAAATGCCGATAAGAGCGAACAGTTTGACGTGCTCAAGGGCAGCCTCACGGGGGAAGAAGAGTTGCCCCGGGAGGAAATCGCGGTGCGACTTGACATGAGCGAGGGCGCGGTGAAGGTTGCCGTGCACCGGCTTCGGCAACGTTACCGTAAGCTGCTGCGGGCAGCTATCGCGGAGACGGTCAGCAATGAAGCGGACCTCGACGATGAAATGCGCTATCTGGTCG
>CAZIAN010000389.1:0-1473 GCA_964537355.1 uncultured Pirellulales bacterium
CGGTCTCTTTGAGCGCTTCAGCGATAGTAATCTCGGAGTCTCGCAGACCGACACTGTTAATACCTGCATCGGGTGCAGGGTTAAACACGACACCATTACGAAATGGATATCTACCTGTCAGAATCGTTGCTCGCGACGGAGCGCAATAGGGCGTGGGCACATAGTAGCTGGTCAGCTTGGCGCCCTCGGCGGCCATTTGTTCCAGATTGGGTGTCTTGATTGGCGATTCTTTCAAGCCGAAACCGCTTATATCTCCATAGCCTAAATCATCAGCGAATATGATTATAAAATTCGGTTTTTTACCTGTATTGCCCCAACCTGGCGAGCCGGGCAGCATCATTGCTGCAAGACTACCACCTATAAGTCCTAAAAAATTACGACGGTTTAGATTTTTGTCCATAGTGAAATTCCTCTTCAAAGGATATAACTATTTTACGGCTTCTGCTGCCATTCGTAAATCGATGATACCTTTGGAACCGGTCTTGGGGCTTCGCCGAGTGGAAAGGCTTTGTTGTCTTTAAATACCATCGGCTTTGCTTTGCCCGCTGTCAAACTGCCATTGCCGCCATATAATCTGTTCCCAATTATCTCAACTCCTAAACAGTCGGATGTGGCGAGCAATACCATTGGCGATTTGCCGTCTTTAAGGATGAAAACATTGTCCTTAATAATATGGTCGAAGCTTGCTGTTTTGGCTGACACGCCCGGGCCGCTGTCGGCGATAAAACGGTTGTAAAGAATCAGCCAGTTTTCATTCATACCGCCCATCCAGAGACCCGCTCTCGGAGAGCTGACATCGCAGTTGTACACTACGTTTCTCGGCCCGTTCGGACCATGTGCCGTATCCTGCGGCGGCGACGCCCACATTCCATAACCATAGCCTCCATTGCCCCGGACAGATTCGATTACACATTGTTCGATAAGGTTTTCATTCGTCCAGCCTGAGTGCCACTGACCGTCGCTCTCGTGGAAGACGCTTTTGCGAATCACACAGCCGCTGGCGGCCCACTGGAAAAGAGGAGCGTGCCGCATCTTGAATGTCTCGACGTTTTCTATCAGACAATCCCAGCATCGGTCCCAGCCGGTATAGGCCGTACCTCCGCCGCCTTTGAACCAGGCATCATCGAAAACACAGTCGCGGATTTCGCACCATTTGGCCATCGAGCCATATACGGGAAAGCGGCCGCACTTTTTCACCGTTACGTCTTGTGCCCAGCAGTTCCATCCGTGATAAAAGACCACGGTGCTTATCCAGAGATTTTCTGTCTGTTCGATGCGGAGTGCTTCAATTCCGCATCGCTGTATTGGGGAGACTTTCTGCACATAAGAGCCATCGATAATGGGAAACTCGATTCGCAACGGTTGATTGATAGTAACAGTGTTGTTTTTTATATCGCTGATGACTAACTCGTATTGACGATATGACCCCCATAGGCAGGCATTTTGAGTCAGCTTTTTCCATCGCTCTGTTGC
>CAZIAN010000389.1:1573-5020 GCA_964537355.1 uncultured Pirellulales bacterium
CATTATCGTCATTTTCATTAAGCCGGTGGGTTTACAATGCATTTCAATCCGGGTATTCCTGCCCACTCTTGAGCCTTCAGATGGATTGTAAAAGACCACGCCGTTATCGGGTATGGAATATCTAAATATTAAATTAGTTTTGCCGGAACCTTTACCTCTGATAACTACGTTATCGTGGCGTACCGTCACCATACGGTCGAGATAATAGAGGCCTTCACCAAGCATCACTGCGCCGCCGCCCATTTTGCCCGCGGCCAGGCATGCTTTCCGCAGAGCTTCGGAATCATCGATTTGGTCGTTTGCTTTAGCACCGAAGTCCTCGATTGATACAACTGCTTCTACCTCCGGAATTCCTCCCTGGACGCCGCATTTTGTCCAGTCGGGATACACAATTCCGTCCGGACCGATCACATCAGCGGCAGTGAAGCCGGCCTTCTCGTTCGGTTTGATTTTATACTGCCTTTCCCATGGTATCGCAGACTCGGTTTTATTCGATGAGCCGCCGGTAGCTGATTGCGAGAAAATTCCGAAAAGCATCAGAAAAACAACCGCAGGCACTACAAGTACAGATATGGCAGGTCTGAGTAATTGCATAGTGAAATACTCCAATGATGGGTTATTGTGTTACTATAGTATAGCTTACTAATAGCAGAATCGAGACGAAAAATCAAGGGAAAAGCATATCGGGCGTTGTAGATGATATCCTAAAGATTTTAGGAGAATTACTAAGTTGTCATTGATAAAAGTATTTGGTATGATAATACCGCACGGAGCAAATACAAAATCTTAGGTTTGCATAAGGAAAGGCAGGTAAGGAATCTGAAAAGCCAAAGAACTAAAAAGACAAGTGCCCTAAGCCGACGGCAGTTTCTTAAAAGCTCGGCGGTCGCAACAAGCACAGTTTTATTCGCCCCGGCAATCGTCCCGTCTTCTGTGTTTGGCGCCAATGCACCGAGCAATCGAATAACAGTCGGGATGATTGGAATGGGCAGGCAGGCCTATTACTCCAATCTGAAATCGTTTCTGAATGCATCCGATACTCAGGTTATAGCTGTTTGTGACGTGGATGCATGGAGACTCGACAACGCAAAAAAGGCCGTGGAGGAACATTACTCAAAAGAGCAGGTTTCCGGCACTTTCAAGGGCTGTTCGATATACAAGGACTTTCGGGAGCTTCTGGCCCGCGCGGATATCGACGCGGTGATGATTTCAACGCCCGACCACTGGCATGTGCCGATAGCTATCGCCGCAGCAAAGGCAGGAAAGGACATCTGCTGCGAGAAACCTCTGACCCTGAGTATCGCCGAAGGCCGGGTTCTCAGCGATACGGTAAAGCGATACAATCGTGTGTTCCGTACAGACAGTGAGTTCCGTTCGCATGAGTGTTTCCAACACGCATGTGAGCTTGTATTAAACGGGCGAATCGGCAAGGTGCATACAATTCGTACGGGAGTGCCCGCCGGTGACGTAGGATGTGAGCCTCAGCAGGAAATGCCGATACCGAGAGAGCTTGATTATGAGTTGTGGCTTGGGCCGGCGCCATCGGCGCCATACACCGTCAAACGCGTTCATGCTCCGGGCAATTATGAGCGTCCCGGCTGGATGCGGGTTCTGGACTACTGTGAAGGAATGGTTACCAACTGGGGTGCGCACCTGAACGACATCGCCCAGTGGGGCAACGGCACCGAACGCACGGGCCCGGTGGAAGTCGAGGGCTCCGGCAGCTTTCCTTCAGAGGGTCTGTGGAATGTGCTGCTGAATTTTGAAATCAAGTACAGATACGCCAATGGCGTCCAGTTTTTTTACAATATCAGTCACCCTCACGTGCGGTTTGAAGGTACTGAGGGATGGATCGAAGCCGATTACAATACCCGCGCTATAAAGGCCCATCCTGAGTCAATTCTAAAATCAACAATTGGCCCGGGTGAAATTCATCTGCCCCTTAAAAGCGAAAAGAGAGACTTCATCGATGCCGTTAAAACGCGTGGCCAGACGCTGGAGGACGCAGAGGTAGGCCATCGAACCACATCTCTTTGTCAATTGGGACACATTGCTATACAAGTCGGGCAAAAATTAAAATGGGATCCCGACGCTGAACGGTTCACAAATGATGAGACTGCCAATCGTCTCCTCCGCCGGCCGATGCGCAGCCCATGGCGTCTATAAAATTGTTTATTGAAAATTTATGACAGGATTGGGATATGAAAAACACAAAAGCCAACAAGACAAGCATAATAACCCGCCGGGAGTTTCTGAAAAATTCGGCCGCCGCCGCAGCAGGAACGTTCCTATTAACTCCGACAATCGTACCGTCTTCGGTTTTTGGCGCCAACGCACCGAGCAATCGCATAACATACGGCTGTATCGGTGTCGGACGTATGGGGCTCGGCGATTTGAGAGAAATTCTCGGATTTAAACAAGTTCGGGTCGTCGCTGTATGCGACATCGATTCCAACAGGGTAAAATTTGCCCAGCAGCTTGTAGATAAGCAATATAGCACAAGCGGTGACTGTTCGACCTACAAAGATTTCAGAGACCTGATTGCACGAGACGACATTGACGCGGTTTCAGTTGTTACACCAGACCAATGGCATGCTCTGCCTGCGATTGCCGCCGCCAAGGCCGGCAAAGATATCTTTCTGCAAAAACCACTCACTCTTACTATCAAAGAAGGACGCGTGTTGAGCGATACGGTTCGTCGTTATAACCGCATCTTTCAGGTCGGATCTCAGCAGCGCTCCAATACGAAATTCCGGACCGCATGCGAGCTGGTACGAAACGGTCGCATCGGCAAGCTGCACACCGTCAAGGTCGGCTTCGGCACAGATCCTGGTACGACTCCAGAACCGCCTATGCCGATTCCTGATGCGCTCGATTATGATATGTGGTTAGGCCCCGCACCATGGGCCTCATATACAGAGAAACGTGTCCATCCGCAAAAAGGCTACGACCGGCCCGGCTGGCTGCGCATCCAGGATTACGGCGCCGGCATGATTACTGGCTGGGGTGCCCACCACAATGACATCGCACAGTGGGGAATGGGCACCGAATATACCGGACCGGTTGAAATTGAAGGCCGGGCCGAATACCCGAAGGACGGACTCTGGAACGTGCATGGCGACTTTTACATCGAATACAACTATTCAAACGGAGTAAAGCTTATCTGTGCAGATAACAAAAAGAACAAACAAGGGGTTCTTTTCGAGGGTACCGAAGGCTGGGTGTATGTAATGCGAGGCCTTATCGATACCGAACCGAAGTCATTATTGACCTCGACTATCGGTCCGAACGAAATTCATCTCTACAAGAGCAACAATCACAAGGCGAATTTCCTTGAGTGCATCAAATCTCGCAGGCAAACTATCGCGCCCGCCGAAATCGGCCACCGCTCGTGCACCGTATGTCTGCTGGGTGACATTGCGATGAGGCTTGGCCGAAAATTGAAAT
>CAZIAN010000390.1:0-2611 GCA_964537355.1 uncultured Pirellulales bacterium
TGTTGAATTTTTTAGCCATGTAAACGGCTCCTCTCGGCGTGGGAACCAGGTGAGAAAAGAATCGTACCGGTATGGCGTTGTCTTCGGCGCCATGGTCCACTACAAGGCCTATCATATAGCCGTTTTTAAGATGTATTTTTGCTCCAAGCTCACGCAGGCCTCTTAGGTGGATATCTACAGGTCTGTCACCAATTGCACATCCGCCGGGCATTGAAACCTCCGCCCTGCCGCAGCGGGCAAGCAGCGGACCAAGTATGCAGATACTTGCCCGCATCATCCGGACAATCTCATACTCGCCCACAGGATTATCAATCACCTTCGAATCTATACATAAATCGCCGTTCGGGTCTCGGGCTATCTTACAGCCCAAGTGTTGAAGCAATTTACCGCATACAGAGATATCAGAAAGCTGAGGGGCAGCCCTTAAGACAGATTTGCCGGGGGCTAAAATAGTAGCGGCCATTATCGGAAGACAGGCGTTTTTTGAGCCGTTTATTTTGACACTTCCGGAAAGCCGAACGGGCCCTTCGATGTGAAATATGTCCATAATCTATTTTCCTTTGACAATTGGCGGTCAACAATTGACAATTACAAATCCGTCCTCAGTAGTAGAGTTACTACAAAGGATGAATAGTAAATATTCGATAGTAAATAGTCAATGGAATTCGACGGCATTATAACTGTAGAAAACCTTATTTTTTTTGCCGGGTTTGTAATATTTGCCCGCTGGGTGCGTAAAACATCTCTGGGCAGAAAGTCTCTGGCCGATTCGGTACTCCGCCGAAATAATATGCCCGCTTATCTGCCTTTTGTACCGTTATTTATATGGGTGTTAGCTAATTCAATCACAGCATCAATTGCCAAAAAACTTTTCAGTAATTTACGGGACTGGCAAAATGATTTTTTAGATAATCTTATTCTCGGTATCAGTGAACTTATTGCGATAGCTGTAATTATCTTTCTGGCCAGAATCCACTTTACCCGGCGATTAAAAGGTTTTGGCCTGAATATAAAAACTATTGTGAAGGATTTTTTCGCCGCTTTTGTGAATCTGCTGGCGGTATGGCCACTCATAGTATCAGCAATGGTAATAACAATTTATTTCGGCGAGCTTTTCTGGGGGGGAGAATACCAAATACAACAACATCAGCAACTCAAACTTATAACGGAACATCCACAATTACTGTCTCAAATACTGATTGCCGTCGTTGCTGTTGTAATAGTACCTTTGTTTGAGGAGATGCTGTTTCGAGGGCTTTTCCAGACAACGATACGCTCATATATTGAGGCTTTTTGCTCGCTGCTGGTCCCGCAAAACAAGGCTGAGGAGGAACGAACAACCGATAGTAATGGTGCATGGCCGGCAATTGTGATAAGCTCCGGATTATTCACAATGACACATGCAAACGCCGGGCATTGGCCGGCATTGTTCGTATTGGGTGTATGCTTAGGTTACTCATACGAAAAGAGCGGCTCGTTGTTTCGGCCTATTTTTATCCACTCATTTTTTAACGCAATCAGTATAATAGCAACCTTGAATCAATAAACTGAACTCGACAAAGGCAGTATAAAATTGCCATAACATCCTGGACAGGAGGATAATTATGAATAATCAAACAAATTATCGACGTTTCAAAGGCTTAATATCATCCCGTCATATTTTTTGTATTTCTCTGGCACTTGCATTTCTCAACTTCATAGATGTTGGGCCCTTGAAGGGAGCACAAACAGTTAAGTCGCCCAATGGAAACGTTGTCGTCACATTTGATGTCAAGGACGTTGGGGGCCAAAGCGGCTGTTTGGTTTATAGTGTAATATATAAAAAACAGCCCATAGTTATTGATTCACGTCTTGGGCTTGTCATTAAAGATGCACCAGCGCTTGAGAGCGGCTTTAGTATAAGTTATGTCACCAGCAGCAGTAATAACAGTACATACTCGCCCGTTTATGGAGAGCGAAAAACCATTCGTGACCATTACAACCAGCTTGTTGTCGAGCTAAAAGAAAGTAATCCACCCCAGCGGCGAATTAAACTTGTCTTTCGTGCTTATAATGAAGGGGCTGCATTTTGCTATACACTTCCGGAGCAAAAAGCCCTGAAGAGTTTCACCATTTCAGCGGAAAAAACTCAGTTTGCTTTTACAGATGACCATACAGCTTATGCTGCATATTCCGCCCAGGGCCAATATAGTAAGGTGCCCCTTAGCAAGATTAAGAACAATTGTGAAAGGCCGCTTACTATCGAGACTAACAACGGCCTGTTTGTGTCGGTGGCCGAGGCAAGACTTGTTGATTATGCGCGAATGCGCCTTTCGCCGGATACAAGCCGGCCCGTTACTCTTATAAGCTCATTAGCTGGCGAAGTCAAAGCCGTTACGCCTTATACTACGCCCTGGAGAGTCCTTATTCTGGGCGAGACACCGGGAGAGCTGCTCGAACGCAATTATCTAATTCTGAACTTAAATGAATCCTGCGCAATCGAGGATACATCCTGGATTAAACCCGGTAAAGTTATCCGCGAAGTTACCTTAACCACTAAGGGCAGTACAGCATGCGTCGATTTCGCCGTCGAGCACAACCTGCAGTATGTCGAATTCGATGCGGGCTGGTA
>CAZIAN010000390.1:2711-5007 GCA_964537355.1 uncultured Pirellulales bacterium
CCGACAGGATACAGCCGAACATATCCAAACCTGATGACACAGGAAGGTATTCGGGGCGATGAAACAAAACCTTCGAACAGCTTAACTCTGACCATTTTATTCACCCGTATGCTGGCCGGTGCGGGAGATAATACGATTTGCTACTATGACCAGCGGGTCGATGAAAATGCAAGCCACGCGTATCAATTGGCTAAAAGCGCTTGTATCTACAGCCCCTGGCAATTTCTTTACTGGTACGACCGGCCGGACAGTTCGCCGCGGAGGGCCGGCGGCGCCGGAGGCGGTCATAATGTTATCGGTAATGAGCCGGAACTGGAGTTTTTTGATTATGTCCCCACGGTTTGGGACGATACAAAAGTGTTACACGGCAAAATCGGAGAATATGCCGTTATCGCCCGCCGTTCAGGCGAGAACTGGTTCATCGGATGCATGAACGGAGATGACCGGCACAGCTTTGATATTCTGCTACACTTTTTGGACAGGGATCGGCGGTACATTGCCCATATCTACACCGATGACCCTGCCGTATCGACACGGACCCATGTGAAAATCAGCCGCTATATAGTAAATTCTTCATCCATTATAAACGCTGAATTACCTGCAAGAGGCGGCCAGGCAATCAGAATCGTCCCGGCCACAGCCGAAGATGTAAAGACATATTCCAAATACCCACAAAAGGGCCAATAAGGTATTATGTTACAGAGCCGCCTGTTCGGGGCTCAACCCAAATCGGGCTGGACCATGCAACCTGTTTATTGGCCTGGGTTGCTCGCAGATAATACCAGTTCAGACCTTTGCCATCGTCGGTGTCAGTGATTTTGTAAGACGTCTTATAGTGGTCGTGGAAAACCAACCGATGAATCATAGCCGATTCCTTTGGAAAATCACCGGTGAACAGCATTTCATTACTTTGCGCCAATTGCTTAAACGTTTGTGATAATGACACATTAGTTGGCTTACTCAGGGTGATTTTAACACGGGTATCCGGACCGCCACGTATCTTCAAAACTACGGCCTTGGTGGAAATATCCTCGAACTGCTGACGCAGAGCCGTGAAGGACTGCACGCGAAGATGCTTATCGGAGCGCTCAAGTATCTTGTCCCGACGGGTTTCATCAAGCGGCCCGGACTGAAAGCAGGTCTGAACATTTTCCAATAAGCCGCCTTCCAAAGTGATATTGATATCCCAGTCACAGACTCGCGTCATATCCAAAGCAGGCCATGGACCCCAGCCATATTCGAATCTTAGCAGGACCGGCTCTTTCCAGCTCCTGGCGGTTGTTACACGGTCCATGGGAAAATCACGATGAAGTACGCGGTTATTCTTCAGAATTTCCACCCTGTCAAGCTGGTCCCAGCCTGTAACATTAACAGCCAGCTCTCGCTGCCGGGTATAAGGTAATTCCCGGCCCATAAGCTGACCATTAAGCTGAAAATCCAAAGCGATACGGTCACCGGTAACAGCATAGGTTCGCCGATTCCGGATGGCATCGAAAATCGCTTCTCGCGTTAATTCTGTAGCAAGCACGGCCGCTAAACCTTCGCGGTAGGCGCCGGGAAAACCAAGATGGTCATCCGTGCTGGCAACAACGCCGAGGCGATAGCCCTGCGAGAGAAAATGATGGAGAGTATTTCTGGTCCATCGGCCGCCTTCGGTGTGCCGGATATACGGAGAACTCGCACGGTCATGTTCGGCATTGCCCCATTCTGAAAATATCTCAATGACAGGGGATACTTCAGGGTCAAGCCATGCAAGATTGGCGCCGCGATGGCCGAGGCGATTGGACGGATGATGGGGAACCATAATCGCACGGCGCTGTTTTGCAAAGCGCTGGAATTTGCGAAGGTCGTCGAAGCGGACATATTCACCTTCAAGTGTCGGAAAGAGAATATGATAATCGCCGAGACTGGTAGAATGCCACTCAAAGCCGGGTATTGTTACAAACTTGCCGGGCCGGTCGTACTTGCGTATCATCTGCAGAACTTCCGGCCAGCGTTTTTTTGTTACCTCAAAGCCATCGAGCCATTTTTTCTCGATATTATTTTCATAGTGTCCAATATCATGCCAATAGCCGTGCGGTGTGAAGGCGAAAAAATCGAGATGGCCGCTCGCAATTTCAAAAGCCCTTTCGAGTGAGCCCCGCGCATAACCGACCTCATTGTGGTTATGCAAATCGCCAAAGTATATATTATAATCGCCCGCCTGCTGATGGCCGGAGGTCGCCGGCGATAATGCCGGTGCTAACGCCGAACAGCCCAGCGATGCCAAGGACAGTGAGCCGGCTGTGGAGGTCTT
>CAZIAN010000391.1:0-4991 GCA_964537355.1 uncultured Pirellulales bacterium
GGTATTGCGGCTGGTTCATGTGCTCTTTCTTCCTGTGCGATGGAAGGGATGGGCTCTTTTCAAGGTGGAACCGGCAAGAAAGTTTTTCCATGGAAATACGCCGAATTGGACCCTGATATTACCGCGCGCAGTGCATACTCCTATTATGGAAAAGGTCACTGCATGTATGCCGCTTTTGCACCGGCAATATCGCAATTGGGCGACAAATACGGGCAGCCCTACAGTTCCTTTCCTGTTGATATGATGATATACGGTGCCGGCGGGGTGGCCGGCTGGGGTTCGCTATGCGGGGCAATCAACGGTTCTGCCGCTCTTATGAGCCTGTTTGTCAAAAAAGAAGAGGAACAACAACAGCTCGTTGATGAGTTGTTTCTGTGGTATCAGCAAACCGAGCTGCCCCAGTATGCTCCCCAAAAACCAGACCTTAACATCGAAATGGCTAAATCTGTTTCCGATTCTGTCCTCTGCCATGTCTCTTGTACCAGATGGTGCAAAGTTTCAGGTCATAAGACTTTCACTAAACCACAAAAGGAACGATGTAAACGTCTGACCGCCGACACCGCGAAAAAGACGGCCGAAATTCTGAATGCTCATTTTGCCTCTCGTTTTACTGCGGCTCTACAGCATGATGGAAAGACAAGGCAGTGCATGCCATGTCATACGAAAGGAAGTAAATTGCAGAACACCCGCGGCAAGATGGAGTGTGACAGTTGCCACTCTTCTTTACCCGATGAGCACATATAACTATTTGAATGAACAATATGTTGAAAGATTACAGCGTGTTCTTTTTCGAAATATTACTTAATAGGAGAGATTTCGATGTTAAGAAAACATATCAATAGGCGCCGGTTTCTTACGGCAACTGCAAAAGCCGCTGCAATTACAATTGTCCCCCGGCAGGTTCTGGGAGGACAGGGTCATATTCCGTCGAGTGAGAAACTCAATATCGCCGGTATTGGTATCGGAGGTATGGGGAATAGTAATCTGCGGCAGCTTGAGAGTGAAAATATCGTGGCCCTGTGCGATGTGGATCATGAGTATGCAGCAAAAACATTTAAACGGTATCCGAAAGCAAAGATATATACTGATTATCGAAAAATGTTAGATAAACAGGAGACAATCGATGCTGTTGTTATTGCTACTCCGGACCATACTCACGCGGTTATCAGTATGGAAGCGATGCGAAGGAAAAAGCATGTTTATTGCCAGAAGCCGCTTACTCACGATGTTTACGAATCACGCATGTTAGCCAAAGCGGCACGGGAGAATTCTGTAACCACGCAGATGGGAATACAGGGACATTCGGGTGAGGGCATTCGGCTGATTTCCGAGTGGATTTCTGATGGTGCTATCGGTCAGGTGCGACAGGTTGATGCCTGGTGCAGTTTGTCCTATTATCCATTTGGTCATGCGTATTGGAGCTCGAAGTGGAGCAGACGTCCGAAGGATACTCCGCCGGTTCCCTCTTCGCTTGATTGGGACCTTTGGCTTGGGCCGGCGCCTGAGCGGCCTTATCATCCGGCGTATCATCCGGCTGTCTGGCGATGCTGGTGGGATTTTGGCTGCGGAATGATGGGTGACCGCGGGGCCCATACTTTGGACCCTGTTGTCTGGGCGTTGAAGCTGGGGCATCCGAGGAGCGTGGAGGCGACATCGCTGGATTTGAATCCTGATACACATCCGCTGGCATCTATTGTAACCTATCGGTTCGGTGCCCGTGGTGATTTGCCGCCGGTCAAGCTGACATGGTATGAGGGTGTTCGCCCGCCCCGACCTAAAGAGCTTGAAGACGGCAGGCGTATGGGCCATACCGAAGGTGGTGCGATTTTCAAGGGAACTAAAGGCAAGCTCGTTGCCGGTGTTTACGGGGAAGACCCGCGTCTGATACCTGAAAGCAGAATGAAAGCTTATAAGCAGCCCGAAAGGACCATCCCAAGGGTGGAAGGCTCGCATGAACAGGACTGGGTGCGTGCCTGCAAGGCCGGGCGGAAGGCGGGAGCGGATTTCGAGTATTCCGGGCTTCTGACGGAAATATGTCTGCTTGGAAATGTGGCTAAGCGGGTTGATGCGAGAATCGAATGGGCCGCGGACAATATGAAAGTAACGAATTTACCCGAGGCCAATCAGTATATCCGCACTCGGTATCGCAAAGGCTGGACTTTGTAAAAAAGAAACTCTGACACTATTAGGTTTGTAAAATGGAACAAAAGAACATTCGAAAAATCTTTTTATTTCTACTGGTGGCTGCTTGTGCGGTCAATGGATTTGTCCCCGAGAACTGTCTGGGAGCCATCTTTGAAATTTATCCGGCGACGGTTGGGTCTCAGGAGGAATTTGAAACTGTCGCAAATTCTCTCAAGCCCGGAGATGAGTTGATTTTACATGGAGGGCTCTATTCACAAAGTGCCCGTCGGGCTGTTACGGCTAAAGGCTCAGCGGCAAAACCAATTATTATCCGTGCGGCAAAAAGTGAAAAGCCGCTGCTGACTCGTCCTGCTGATAACGTAGATAAGTACAATAACATTGAGTTTACCGATTGCTCGTATCTGATTGTTCGCGGGATTCATTTTAAGGGCGGCAACTCCGGGGTGCGGTTTATCCGGGGGCACCATATTACTTTCGAAGAATGTGAAATATTTGAGACCGGCAACAATGCTCTGACGATGAACAGTGGAAATTGCGATTCCTTTATTATCAGAAAAAATCACATTCATCATACCGGCCTGAGCAAGACACGCCGGACGGAAGGAGAGGGGATGTATATCGGTTGTCACGATGGCTCGTGTCGGACAACCAATTCCCTGTTTGAAGGAAACTATATTCATCATACGCGCGGTACGAGCAATGGCGGAAATGATGGTATTGAAATAAAGTTCGGCTCTTATGGGAATGTTGTCCGTGGTAATGTTATTCACGATACTAATATAGATAAACAATATCCTGGCATCTTTGTTTATGGCGGCGGCAAAGAGATTAATATCGTCGAGGGTAATGTAATCTGGAACGCTGGGGAGGGTATCCAGGTGGTTTCCGATGCGATTATTAGAAATAATATCATTTCCAATTGTTTCATGACCGGTATTACTGCCGGCCCGCATAACGCAGTACCTTATGTGAGTAATGTCAAAATTGTTAATAATACAATCGTCAATCATCCTAAAGGTGTTCTGATTCGCTGGAACAAGGCAAGTGATATGGTTTTTGCTAATAATGCAGTTTATTGCCCCAATTCCACAGCCGTCGATGCACAGGGTACAGGCAATGCCGTCTTCGTAGCTAATTTTGTTCAAGGTCTCTTAAACGGTGTTAAGATTGACGGCTCCGGGTTTTGTGACGGCGGGAGTGTTTATAATGCCTTTGTCGAGCCTGATAAGAGGAACTATTGGCCCAAGCCGGACTCGGTGCTGATTGAAAAGGGAGTTTCTGATTTTGCTCCAGAGCTGGATTTTAATCATACTCCAAGGAAAATGCCTTTTGATGTTGGCGCTTATGAATCTGAAGGGAATGCAGAAAATCCCGGCTTGTATATGCAAACGGGAATTAAAGATAATCGGTGAATCGATAAGTCAAGATTTTGACGGGAGATGATGACATGAAGTGGTTGCCAAAAACACGACGTGACTTTATGAAAACAACTGCGGCAGGAGCTGCAGGAATCATTCTTGCAAAATCAAAGATGCTCTCAGCGCAGGCATCCGGCTCTATCAGAATTGAAGAACCTTTTCATGGGGCGGTATTAAACAGAAGGCACGGAGAGCAGGTCAGCGGAGGTTTGAAAATCAAGGTGACAGGGCAGGCCCCCGTTGGCGGGGTGGTTATTGTGAATGGGTCGCCTGCGCGACGGGATGGCACGAAATTTATCTCGGAAATTATTCTCCGCCAAAAGCAGACGGATATCGTTGCGGTCTCTGAGAATAAATTCGGCAGGGGCGAGCATCGCATTCGAGTTATATGGGACAGGCATTCGGAGCCCCGTTATAGATTCTCGATTGATGATAACAGCTTCTTTTTGCGAGATATCGCAAAGAATAATTATCCGTCCCTGTTCGACTGCTTTTATCTGAAAAATCTTCGACGGCTCCATACGAAATACGGCACACGCTTTGTCCTTAACATCTATTATACGACCGAAGATGGATTCGAATTGCCCCAGTTCCCGGATCGTTACAAGAGCCAGTGGCAGGATAATTCCGACTGGCTAAAGCTTGCCTTTCACGCTTATGCAAATAAGCCCGACCGTCCTTACCAGAACGCATCGGCGTCGAAGTTGATGGCTGATTTTGACAAAGTTGCCGAACAGATAATTCGCTTTGCTTCTGAGAAGACTTATTCACCGCCTACGGTTATACACTGGGGGATGGTTCAGCCTGAAGCCTTAAAGCCTCTATATGAAAGGGGAGTGCGTGTACTGAGCGGCTATTTCCGCAAACAAGGCAGCGTATGGGATGTTAATTATCTGATAGATGATGTCCGCTCCGAATATATGTCACGCCATGATGCCCTTATGGATTTCGAAAGCGGCATAGTTTTTTCCAGAGTTGACATCGTCTGCAATAGTACGCCTGTTGAGCGTATTATACCGACTCTTGAACCGCTCACCAAAGACCCCAACCAGGCGGAAATTATGGATATCTTTACCCATGAACAATACTTCTGGCCGTTTTACTCCAACTATCTTCCCGATCATTTCAAAAGGCTTGATGTGGCTGTCCGCTGGCTAACTGAAAATGGATACAAGCCGGTCTTTTTCCATGAGGGCTTTCTGGGCGGACCCGAGTAATTTAACTGTGAATATCCAAAAACGAATCTGTCTTGAAAACTTCAGCGGTTTGATTGCCTATTTTTTTCTTTGATGTCGAAACCGGTGATAATCTTCTATTGCTTCCTTATAGTATGGTGTGACAAGAGGCCCATCGAGAATCGGGTCACCTACATTCTCCATCCAGCGCCAAAGCCGGTTCGACAAATCCCTGACGATGCTTGCATATTCC
>CAZIAN010000392.1:0-4986 GCA_964537355.1 uncultured Pirellulales bacterium
TCAATTTCCCACGGTCTTTGTAAAAAGGTCGCAATTTCTCGGGCCAGTCTCCGGATGCTCCGGCGCCGCTTGGAAACCTCCCACCGGAATCTTCGAGGTACATATGCCAGCAATATGACCATTGTTTGATGTTCGACATGCAGGCAACGGCCTGTGCCTGTTTCTTTACTCGCTGCAAAGCCGGCATTAATATCGCCATCAATAAAGCGATGATGGCAATCACCACCAGGAGCTCTATTAACGTAAATCCACTTCGATTTCGCATAAAAGCTCTCCTTCCTTTTTGAGAAGGCTCTTCCAAACCGACATCCTATTTAAATTAGCATATACTTCACCGATGAACTGGCTTTCAATAATTATATCATAAATATTTGCAAAACAACCCAAAAAATGTATAATATTTTTAATATTTAAAACCAGATTTTTATAGAGAACCGGGCAAAATGGACAAAAAAAAACAAACCGAAACAAATCCGCTCGAAATAATCGAGCCGATAGGCAAAAGAGTCCTGATTCGCAAAGACGAGGATAAAAAACAAACCAAAGGCGGCATTCAACTGCCCGACAACATAGAAATACCCACGATAACCGGCAGAATCATAACTATTTCCGCTGAAGTCGAAAACTCACCGGATATACCACTGCGTCAATATGATAAAGTCCTGTTCAACCCCAAGGGTGCCATTCCAGTCGATTTCGAAGGTGATAATCGCCTGTTCGTGGTGGATATCGAGAACGTCGTAGCAGTATTTAGAAAATCATAAAAACCTAAACAGACATAGGCTGACAAAAACTACGGACGTGCAATATTTTCAAAGCAGCAAATAAAAAAGTGAACAATATAAAATTAATTATGATCAAACAGAAAGTTTTCTTGTTTGTTCTAATCCTTGTCTCAACATGCAGGTTGTTTGCCGCAGACCAAAAGGTGACGGAGCAACTGGACCTAAGCTCTACCAGTATTGCCGGAACAACCATTTATTATGAAAAATCCCTTGAGGAAAAACTGCCCGTCTTTGAAACCAAGTACAAACAATTTCTTGCCGAAACGGAAAATGTTAAAAATGTCGCAACCCAAAAGAAACAAATCATCGATGAAATCAATACAATCCTGGGGATAACTGAACCGGATATCGAAAAGCAGGATAAAGCTTTGACAGGGCTTTTAGGAACTTTTTCCATTGAAAACATGACCTTTTATATTGTTCTGCAGGAAACGACAAAAACTTTTCTGTCTGAAGGCGGCCGGCTCCCAAATTTCACTTACGATAAAACCGATAATATCATAACCTACAATCCTGAATTCATAACTACAAGCGAAGATGGGCCTGATAAAAATTTTGAGCTTACTTTCCTTGTCGCTTCTGAGGAGACGTTCGAGGAAAATATCAGCCGGATTTTTCAAGTATTATACAAAGCCATGGGCAGCGGCAACCTCTTCATCGCAATTCACGAAGTCGTAGAATCGAGCTTATTAAATCGAGCCAAACCCACGGACTCATACTGTCGATGGTTCAGCGATGGTTTTGCAAACGCGATAACCTTCGAGATTTTGAAAAAATACGCCGGGATTGAAATGGCAGATGAATTCGCCAAAGCCTATTACATAAACGCCTATAAGGGGCTGGAAAAGGAAATTAACCTGCGCTACTGGATGGGATTGAATTTCTGTATTAAAACGCCGCTGGAATACGAAAACAATCTCTCTCTCGCACGATATGCCTACGCAACCCAGGAAGCACAACGGCTGATTGAAAAGAACGGCATTGAATGTGTTCGCAAGATTATAGATAAGATACCAACAAAAAAAGCCAGAACAGCCCAGGACATTCTACAGGCTGTAAATGAAGTTACCGGCGAAGATATGCAGCAACGCTTCGACCATTACCAAACCTTTGAAACCCGCCAGGATGGGTTGGCCAAATACGGCAACTTGTTCAATGCCGCATTAGAAAAAAAAGATTATGAACAAATGCTTGTCAATTTACTGCGCACTCTGGAATTGCAGGAAAACCTATTATCCCCGACCGGTCTGCAATGTTACAAAGAAATAGCCTTATTGCTGTTTAAACTTGGACATGAACAAGCCGGCGATGATGCAATGCACAATTGCATAGAGCTTTTTAAAAATACCGGAGTGCCTATGGCACATCAGGCGGCGATGGAAGCTTTTATAATCTATGCATTCAACTGCAAAAATGCCCAAAAGGCCCGGGAGATTGCAGAGGAACTCCTGAAAAGCAAACCCAACCACGTACTTGCTCTTACAGTTCAGATGGTTGTACACGCAGAAGCCGGAAGGCTTTCTGAAGCTAAACAAATAGCAAATAAAGTTATAAATTTAGATAAAAACGAACAATCACCTTCTTATAGAACAGCAACCCAGATCCTTGCTACCAATGAGGATCAACAGGCTCCGGAGAAAGAACCTTAAAAATACGGAAATAATTTCATTGAATATGAACCTTCTTGACGTTGTTTTTGTAAACATAAAGGATTATGGCTAATAAAAAATTAAATACCTGGTCGGCTAAAACCAAAAGGACTCTCACCTCGGTATTACCTGTTTCCCAAAAACGTAAAGGTCAATGTATAAGTTGCGGGGAATGTTGCAAGCTGCCTAACGTCTGCTCCTTTCTGAAGTATAAGCCGGACGGTACATCTTACTGCTCCATCTACACAATTCGACCTTTGAATTGCAGAAAATATCCCCGAACGGAATCTGAGTTTATTACCGAAGATACCTGCGGCCACAGTTTTGACTAATGCCTGTTTTTAGTTCTTCGTCTTATAAGAGCAAACAAACTGCCAAAGCCTAACAATACACATGTAGCGGGCTCCGGTATCACTTCACTTTTTGGATATGCGGACTTGTATATTTTCGGTTTTACGCCCCCGGCAACACCACTTATGCTGCCGGCCTGTCCAAAGGTCATAGAAGGACTAATAAAACCGCTTCCTCCTCCTCCTCCTCCGCCGCCGGAGATGCCTTTTTCCACAGCCGGCACGCCATAGCCGCCCTGCTCGAACACCGCTATTATGATTTTCGGTTTATCAAGGTAAACAATAGTGCTGATTGCCGCCGGGTCGCTAACATCACCAATCCAGTAAGCGAATTGATAACCCGGTTTTGGTGCTG
The DNA here is from genome assembly GCA_964537355.1 of uncultured Pirellulales bacterium. Classification (GTDB taxonomy): domain Bacteria; phylum Planctomycetota; class Phycisphaerae; order Sedimentisphaerales; family Anaerobacaceae; genus NIOZ-UU13. The sequence goes on from CAZIAN010000392.1 coordinate 3,140, forward strand.
CGGTTACAGTAACCTCTGAATTCTGCTTATAATGATAAACACCCGGATCGGGTGTAATTGCGCCGCCTTTGTTCGGGGTCTGCTGAAGCAGAAGCGCAACATCGGAAGTTTGGCAGTATGCAGGCGCGAACAAACAGCCGACAATTACAGCAATGGCTGATATTAAACTTTTCGACCCAAAGAATGGCGAACCCCCCGGTTTCATCACATTCCCCCCGTGATAAAATTCAGCTATGCACTCAATTTACACCTATTTTCAAGGGTAAATTTGCAAGCTTTATATAGTACTATTAAACCATATTTTAATCAAAAAGTCAAGTTTTTTCTCAATTCCGCAAGCTATTACAGCCCTAAATAAACTACAGTAAAACAACTGGGATGATGAGTTCCATTTTTTTAGCCTGTTTTTGTGGTTTATTATAGGTCTTTGCGCACGTATCTGGCTATGTTGCGAATTGCCTGGCGCAGGCGCTGCTCGTTTTCCACAAGAGCTATTCGCATATAATCCTCGCCCCCCTCGCCAAACGCCCTGCCCGGAGCGATTGCAACTTCGGCATACTCCATAAGGTCCAATGCGTAATCGATACTTCCCTTGCCTTTGGAATGTTCCTTCGGCACTTTTGCCCATACGAACATCGAGGCACGTGGTTTTTCCACTTCCCAGCCGAGCCTTCTTAGGCCTTCGCAAACCACGTCCCGCCGGGACTGGTACTTCAAGTTCTGGTCGATTATATCCTGCTCACAGTGACGCATTGCAATAATGCTGGCTATCTGTATCGCCTGGAATATGCCGTAATCGTAATAACCTTTTATAGTGGCGAGATAATCGATCATATCTTTATTGCCCGCTACGAAGCCCGTTCGAAAGCCGGCCATATTATACGGCTTGCTCATCGTGGTAAATTCAACGCCGATGTCTTTCGCACCTTTTACCGAAAGAAAACTCGGTGCTTTATAGCCGTTAAAACAGGTCTCGCCATAAGCAAAGTCGTGAATAACCGCTACGCCGAACTTTTTTGCCAGCTCGACCACCGGCTCGAAAAATCCTTCATCAACCGTCATAGCGGTCGGATTATGCGGGTAATTGAGAATCAGCAGCTTGGGCTTTGGATAGAGATTTTCAATTACCATTGCGACGTTGTTAATAAATTTTTCGTCGTTGCCCAAAGGCACTGATACGACATTGCCCCCGGCCAATGCGACTGCGTAATTGTGTATCGGAAAGGCCGGATTTGGAACTACCGCCGTATCGCCCGGGCCCATCATTGCCAGGCACAAATGACTAAAGCCTTCCTTCGAGCCGATACAGGCCAATACCTCGGTCTCCGGGTCGAGCTGCACGTTCCATTTGCTCTGGTATTTCTTAGCTACTTCCCTGCGCAGATTTGTTACACCCTTCGATGAGCTGTAGCGGTGGTTGCGCGGGTCCCGGGCCGCCTCGGATAGCTTATCAATCACAATCTGCGGGGCCGGGTCGGATGGATTGCCCATACCCAGGTCGATGATGTCAACTCCGGCCTGCCGCTTGGCGAGTTTGAGTGCATTTAGCCGTCCGAACAGATAGGGCGGCAGACGTTTTATTCTCTGGGCCGGCTCAATCAGCTTGTCGGTGAGCCGCCTGTGCATATTATCATTTTCTAAATCAGTCATAATCTTATCCCAAATATCATATATACAATCGGACAGTTTATACCGAACGGATAAATTTTGAAAGCGATTTTATCCACCCGGCTTTGGGGGGTGGGTAAAATTGGCTTTGATTGGGTTTGTATTGGCTTAAATTGGGTTTGTTTTGGGTTAAATTGGGTTTGTTTTGGCTTTAATTGGGTTTGAATTGGGTTTGTTTT
>CAZIAN010000393.1:0-4960 GCA_964537355.1 uncultured Pirellulales bacterium
ATCACTAAAGTAAAGAATTATGCAAATTATTGTCAGGATCAGTAAATATGGAGAATAATGGACAAGCACGATTAGGACAATTTTATGAAATGGCAAAGAGCCAGAAACCAAGAGCAAAAGGAACAAAGGGTTTCTGAGATAGTCGCTGCTACTGCACGGCTTCATAAGAAACATAGCTTTGAAGAAATCAGTTTTTCACTGATTGCCAGGGAAGCGGGATTTACACGTTCCAATCTGTATAAGTATTTTTCTTCCAAAGAAGAAGTTTTTCTGGAATTTCTTATAAAGGATACGCGTCTCTGGCGCGCGGACCTAATCAAGACCTGCCATAGACATAAAATCGAATCCATAGACAAATTTGCCTCGGTGTGGGTGAAGACCCTGGTCAAACATAAACGATTCTTAGACCTGCTTTCTCTGCTGCCAGCCTTCCTGGAGAAGAACGTCGCCGAACAAAGCCTGGTGGATTTCAAAAGAAATGTCGTGAACGAATTGAAAGAGCTATCTGAACTCCTGTGTGAGATGTTTCCTGCTTTAAGCCCCCAGAAGGCCGGAGAATTCATGGAACTGCAGCTGGCCTCAATGATTGGATTATATCAGATTACAAATTTGTCAAATATGCAGCGAAAAGTTTTGGAGTATCCCGAATTTAAGCATTTGAAGATTGACTTCAACAGCTACCTGCAAAAATCAGTTGAATGTTTATTAAGGGAGCTTGCCAAATAATCAGCACTTTAGATTATAGCTAATCCTGGAAAATTCTGAGACCGGCTGGTTGAAATACTGGCAGAACAACTGCTGATTTTTTGTGTTTTTTCTTATTACTATTCCGGTTAAAATCCGGTGGTAATCCAACGTTGTATATGTTAATTTCTTTTTTGTTCAGTGGGCAGTAACCCAAACTTACTCGTCGTTTTCGAAAAGTTTATTTGGAGAAAAAGTCCAATGCTATATAATAAATTTCGAATTGTTCTTTGCCTATCAATGATTCTACTGCTCGGTTCATGCAGCTTACCTGTTCACCAGTTCAGAGAAACAACAGAAATAAAAAAAGTACAGGAAATCAATTCCGAACCTGTTACTGCGATATTGGGGGCATTCGAACAGGAAATCATATTGCTTGAGGACGAACTGACGGATGCGCAGGAACAGATAATCGAAGAAATCAGATTCGTCAGCGGAAAGCTCAGGGGTAAAAGGGTCGTCATCGCTTATACGGGTATAGGAAAAGTCAACGCCGCTATGACAACCACCCTGCTGATAGAGCACTTCAAGCCGGACAAAGTAATCTTTACCGGTATCGCGGGCGCCGTGAACCAACAGTTGCAGCCGGGTGACATTGTGATAGCCGAAAAAACTGCGCACCACGATATGGGAACGGTCTGGCCGGAAGGTCTGTTTCATAAAGGTGTAAAGAACCGCCTGAACGGCTGGGAGAATCCGGTTTTTTTCGATGGCGACGAGCAGCTTATAAAACTGGCCGAACGTGCGGCACAACAGGTCGAGCTTCACTCGATACGGATAATCTCCGGCCAAAGGACTCCGAAGGTCGTCAAAGGCATTGTCGTCACCGGTGATTCTTTTATCGCCTCTGCCCAAAAGTGCGCCGAACTTCGAAAAAAGCTCAATGCCGACGCCGTCGAGATGGAAGGCGCAGCCGTCGCCCAGCTTTGCTTTCAGCGCGGGATTGGGTATCTCGTGATACGCAGTATCAGCGATAATGCCGACGAAGGCGCGGTGCTCGACAAGCAGACCTTTTATTTGTTGGCAGCACAAAACTCTTCCAGCCTGGTCATCGAAATGCTCGGTCTTTTAAGGGCGGAGCTTTCGTCTGAAAAAAACATCGGAAGTAACAAGTCAAAGGATTAGAAATGATAGGCGAATATTTTAAACTGCGCCAAAGACAAACCAGTTTCAAAATTGAGTGCGTGGCGGGTCTGACAACATTTCTTACGATGGCGTATATCATTTTCACTAACCCCGACATTCTAAGCGACAACACCGGGATGGACAGAGAAGCGCTGATAGCGGTTACCTGCATAGTCAGTGCCCTTGCGACAATTATGGTTGGATTCTTAGCAAACGCCCCCATAGCCATGGCGCCGGGGATGGGACTCAACGCATTTTTTGCATACAGCCTCGTATTAGGTGACAAAGTTCCGTGGGAAACAGCCCTGGGTGTTGTATTTCTTTCGGGCCTGTTTTTTTGGATACTGACCCTATTGGGGCTGAGAAAAAAACTTGTCGAGGCGATACCGTCTTCATTGGTCTCAGCCATATCTGTCGGGATTGGTCTATTTATTACGTTCATCGGTCTGAAAAATCTGGGCATCATTGTCCAGGGCAGCGAAGCAACTCTGGTGAAGGCCGGCCAGCTCAAAGGGACGGTGCTGATAGGTATGGGCGGACTTGTTGTAATGCTCTTTCTTGAAATGATAAAAATAAAGGGCGCCCTGCTGGTCGGCATTATTTTCTCAACCGTTCTGGCCGCAATCTTCGGCTATGTACCAAAGCCTGAACAGTGGATTACCTCGAATCTTAACCTGTCGGCCGTGGCTCTTCGACTCGACATTATAGGGGCTCTTAAGTGGAGCCTGTTCGGCAGTATCTTTACTCTTATGTTTATCGACATGTTCGACAGTGTCGGGACCCTGGTCGCGTGCTGTCACCAGGCTAATATGGTTGATGAGAAAAACAGAATAAAAGGTTTAGGCAAACTGTTGGGACTCGATGCCGTCGCAACCATGATGGGCGCCCTGTTGGGGACATCAACCACGACCGCGTATATCGAATCGGCGGCGGGAATCGAACAGGGCGGACGCTCGGGCCTGACTTCGGTTGTTACAGGTTTTTTGTTCCTGCTGGCGCTGGTGTTCGTGCCGATTGTGCAAATAGTGCCGAGTTATGCCGCGGCACCGGCGCTTATTATGGTCGGACTGTTCATGATGAAGGAAGTCAGGAAAATAGATTTTACGAACCTCGAAGAAGCGTTCCCTGCATTTATAATAATGGTAATGATAGCCCTGAGTTACAGCATCAGCACCGGACTGGCTTTCGGTTTTATATCATTCGCTATGATGAAAGTATTATCCCGCAAGGCAAGGGATGTTAAGCCGGCTATGTGGATTATTACGATTTTCTCCCTGTTGTTTTTAACGCTGGAACAGATACCAAATCTGATTGAGCGTATTAAGTCTTTTTTCTGAACCTCTATCACCGAATACCTCAGGGCAAAACGAGGGGATTAGAAGTTCTCAATAATTGCCGCCGTGTGGATTGCAACCAGCATAAGGTAATCCAAATCGCTCAGGTCGTATTGCCCGTGGTCCATAGAGTTATCGATATATAACACACCGAAACAGCCGGTAGGGTCAACAACGGGTGCAATAATTGCAGAACGTATTCTGTTCTCTTCAGTCGGAGCCGAGGCCTTTGGTACAAGTGTAAACTGTCTCGTTTCAACAGACTGGCTGATTTTTTCCTTGAGTTTCAAATCGCTTAAATTCACCCCGTGGCCGTCCCGGCATTTGCCCGCGTTGCAGGTCATGGGCCCGTCAGGCTGATTTCTCAGGGCGCACCAGACATGATATCCCTTGAACTGTTTTAATGAAATATCCAATAAGGCCCTGATAAGCCCATCGAGGCCGTTGGCTTTGCAGATTGCCTCGGTGGCCTCCATATAATCTTTTACCCTTTTGGCCGGCAGCGTAATATCGGGGGCGCGTTCGGCATCAGATTTTCTTATTATAATTTCACGACTCGGGTCCGTCAGTGCGGCAGTAGTTTTGTGAGAAGTTGGTACAAGTGTATCTGCCAGATGAATAGGTTTGCCGGCGTCAAGCTCGGCCTTAAAATCTACTTCGATGATAAAGTCCCCAATACGGATGGAATCGCCGGTCTTAATTTCGGCCTTGTGGATTGCCTTATCGTTCAGGTAAGTCTTGTTGGCGGAATCCATGTCCTCGACAATCCATTTCCCATTCTGTGTCGTAAAGATCGCCGCATGCTGTCTCGATACCGCCCTGTCATGCAGAAATACCTGGCTGTGCGCATGCCTGCCAATATAAACAGGACCTCTGTCGAATTGAAACTCATTGACGAGTTGACCATTTCGCTTTACAACCATACGCATGTTCATTTCTCCCTGCATATTGGTTCTAAAGATCTATATTTCATTATCACTGGTTTTGTACAATTCGTCAAGGAAAATATTTGAAAAATTTACTTAAAAAATCTGCCAATATATATCATTACAACAGCAGATTGTGTTATAATTACCGTAGATTAGCTCAACTGCGGGAACTATTATATTCAGGACTTTGTCGGCTTATAAAAACCTTCTGCGAGAAAGAAGGGAAATGGTTATACGCACAAAAAAAGCTTTCACTTTAATAGAGCTTCTGGTGGTTATCTCCATCGTAGCGTTATTGATAGCGATATTGCTGCCGACTCTACAAAGAGTTCGAAACCAAGGCAGGGCGGTTGTCTGCCAGGCGAACCTCAAGCAGTGGGGGACAATACTATATCTGTACACCCAGGATAACATGGGACGTTTCCCCGATAACAGTAAAGACGCCCTTGGGCTTCTTCGCGGCTCGGCCCCCTACGAAGATGACCCGAACGAACTTGCTTTATATCATCGCATCAACACCAAAGGTGTCGCATGCTGTCCTATGGCGGTGAGGATCCGTCCAAATGCAAGGTTCGGTACTGGGAATGGAGTGAGCGGAACGCCTGGATCAACATTTGAGGCCTGGGAGATTACAAAGCCCGGCCCGCCTTTTCGCTTTAGCTACGGGTTTAACAACTGGTTAATCAGCTACCCTTTCAAGCTTTTTATCCAATCAAAGCACAATCCGCTTGGCCAGGAGATTCTTTCTTTCGGAGGAAAAAGCAATATCCCAGTTCTTCTGGATTGCAAAAACTATTGTAGTGCGCCCGGCTCGAACGATCGCCCTCC
>CAZIAN010000394.1:0-4960 GCA_964537355.1 uncultured Pirellulales bacterium
AGGAGAATAAAAATGAAGAAAAAACTCTTTCTAACGATGGTTGGTTTGATTGTATTGCTTGTGTCGGGGTGTTCTGTCAAACCGGATCATAGGCTTGTTAAAGCAGAAGCGCCGAAACAAAAGCTGGCCCAAGAGCAGTGGTTCCCGAAGGGTGAAAAAGGTGTCTATCTTGTCGCTAATAGTAAGGTTGCTTCAATGCTCAATGTCTCAGGCGAAAAGATACGCATTACTGGGCGTGCGAGTTTTTATCTCTCGGGTTCAGAGTCGATGATAAGAGGGGGCACGCTGCAAGTCAACGGATTCAATCTCGCCTTCTTCGGCGTGCCGCAACAAATGCTGGCGGGAAAATTGGAGACCAAGGCGGAGACTGGTGTCTTGGGTTTCGCCGCTGATACCAGCAAGCCTCAGAGGCTTAAATATGACGCTAGGACGGGCAGGATAATGGGTGAGATCCGCGGTTATATCGATGCTGCTTATATGTCGGCGTTGATCAAAGGTCCGGCTATGGATGACAAGGCCGACGTGTTCGAAACCCTCACTCAGACCGCCACCCTTGCGCTAGACATGAAGATCACTGCCCCGCTGAAGGGAGATATTGAAGAAGTGATTTATGATAAGACACAACTGTCATTTAAGCTTAATGCCGACAGCGTCAAATACGAACGTTATGAAATCCCATCATTCGAACTGTCTCTTGTAAAGCCGCTGGCGCCGAACATTGAAATCGTTTCCTGGTGGTGGTTCGAGGTAGCCAAAAGGCTGTGTATTCAGCCGGTAAGGATTGCGAGGATCAAATTCATCAATAACTTCCCATGGGGTCCGTTCTATTTCACCATTGAAATGACCGGTGATGGCCTGGCATTCGGACAACCGGGCGCCAATACTGAGTGGGCCAAGGCGGATGTGGTCTTCAATTATCGCGATTGGAAGACGCTTTGGAAGCCCGGTTTCTGGGTGGTTGACACCAACGGAAATTTAACCAGCACCGAGCAGTCGGACCTGCTGGATGAGGTCAACGACGATGATTGTATCGAGGTTTATTTCATCGATGAGTTTAATCCCGTCTCCTGGGGCGGCGGTGGCGCCACCTGGGGTTCAGGCACCGCAGGTTCGAAGATCATCACGAGTGATGCCAATGCCGATGGCGGGATTGATTTCAACCACCTGGCCCATGAACTCGGGCATGTAATGGGGCTGCGTCATCCGAATAGTGCCGCCACGGCAAATGCTGTCCCGGCCAGTACCGGCACACTGATGTGCCCAAGTGGGTATCTGAATGACAATCCAAGCGTCAACAGTCAGGAAAACAAAGATAATCTGTCTAATCCACTGTTTCAATTCACCCTGAAGTGGAAATCCGCAGGGCCGGATTGCCAAAACAGCGCGGACTGCGGGGCGTGTCCATAGACTAAAGGTATCGGTTTTCTTTCAGTATTTGCTTTCTTGCTAAATTGGATGACACTGACTGATATCTTCCACGGCGAACAAAAGGTTCGACTGGAATGGCAGGGCAGATTGTTTGCTTTGCTCAGGTTTCTATGTTTGTGTTTCACATTTTGGCACTTGGTCTGTCCATCTCCGCTTCTGGATTCATAAAGCCCCTAAGGAGCAGATTGTGAGTTCAGAATAACTTCATTTTTTGAAAATAGCATCTTCAAGCCCCTGTGGATATCTCGCTTTTTCCTCTCCCTCCGCACCATAGAGGCTTTTTAATTTGTAGATGATAGAATACACACTTGTTGCCAACCGTATAATTTAGTGTACGGGTGAATTGATGCGGGATGAGTTGGTTTTAGTACCTTTCGCCCCGCTCTTTTCATATTTTTTGCCTAAATCCGTTCATACCATCTCAACGTTTGACCTTAGTTCGGCAATTTCCTGTTGCAATTTTTCGTTTGTAGCAGTTAATTCGACGAGTTCCTGCTGTAGCTTTTTATTATCGGCAGTTGATTTTTCGTTTTCCTGTCGCTGCTTTACGTTGGTGACTGTTAAATCGGTGAGCTTTTGATTAAGATGCTGTTCAGAACGTCTGTACTTGCTAAACACCCAGAATAGAAGTATTTCTGAGATTAATAAAGCAGCCACAGCGAACCCTGTTAATAATACCTCTGTTGTAGAGCCAATGCCAAACGGACTTGCGGCAGCTTTCCATTTATCATTGGCTGACAGAGCTAAAGAGATAGTGTACAGTCCTTCAAAAGCCATACTTTCTATTATCATAGCGCACCCTTTCAATTCTATTTTTTATGTGGCAGGGCTTATCAAGTTAGATTGCGAATATATCTGGATATTCTACCGTCTCTTTCCGATAATATAGTCAATTACGTCCGTCATGCGGATAATGCCCGATACTTTTCAATATTTCTTTACTACTGGGACCCTCCTGAAGTAGTTATCAACTTTTACAAGAAAAAATACTTAACGGTATGTATCGGAATAATGAGGTAACAACATTATCCTTTTGCTAATCAAATATTCGGAGTTCCCGGATGTTGTTTGTGTAAATTCCGGGGGCTGTTCATTGAAATCACCCTCTTTTTGTTGCTGATGGGGGGATATTGTTTTGATTTCGATGGGAGACTGGTTTTGCTTTTCATCGGCCTCGGTTTCGGGTGTATATCATCATATACCTCTTTTCAGACCTGCCTGAAAATGTGTTTTTACCCTTTATTACAATGTCCGATAAGTCCCAGAACACTCATTTCATTATGCCTGTTTCGCTCCTTTCTTGCCTTGATTGGCGGTTTACAAAAAACGCAGTAACGCAACACATAAGAACGAACGAAATAGAAAACATCGGAAGTTATCTGCGGAATCCAGAAATTTAAACGAATTGCGGCTGAAGTAATGTATTAGCACAGAGCTTATCTGAAAAATATTAGATGAAGGGTAAATTATGAATGAAGAAAAGAAATGCCTAAGATGTGGTGGCGCAAATCTTGAACCTGGTTCAATACAATCCAGCGGGAGAGTATGCTTTCGGCCTAAAAAAGCAAAATTTCTATCAGCTAGATCTGCTGATGTTTGGGTTAAGGCTCACATTTGCATCGATTGCGGGTATATGGAGTTTATTGGTGATGCAAAGAAAACTAAGTTGCTGGTAAAGGGCTCTGCACGACAGGCAGTTTGTCCGGCAGGTCTGTCATAGCGGGAAATCCGCTGTGAACAAATTAAACCACCACGCTCTCACTGCTCGGTTTTTGGCACGAGTGTGGAAATCCGGATATCTGTGCAAATTTGGTCTTTATGAAGTGCCCGGCTTGTAATGTTTAGCATATTATTTGGGACGAAAAAAAAACAGCACTGTTATAAATGTGGTTATAATCTGCAAAAATATATAAAACAGCGAAAACCAAGTTAATTCGGTCACTCAATTTCATAACCTCTGTATTCATTAAAAGATATTCCCGACAACTGCTATCTTGCGATACTTAGCTCCATGTGTCTAAATTCTTTTCCCCTTTCCACCAACAGTACTGGTTTCGTAGCTTGTGTCCCTAATGCTGCAAGTTTCTTTTGGTAATGTAAATACGAAACTGCTTCCTTCCCCAACTTTCGATTCGACCCAGATTTTTCCATCATATAACTCGATAATTTTCTTGGCCACGGTAAGTCCTATACCGCTGCCTGCAAAGTAGGAAGAGGACGGAAATGTCTGGAATATTTTAAAGATTTTTTCGAAGTGTTTTTTTTCGATACCAGGGCCGTTATCAGCGATACTGAATTTCCAGAAGCCGTCCTGTTCGATGCAGCCGATTTTGATCCAGCCATGTGGTTTGTCCATATACATTATGGCGTTATTGAGCAGATTCTGAAATATCTGCATAATGTGCACTTCTTCACACTCAATTACAGGCAGTTCGTTTTCGATTTTAACTGTAATGTTTTCCGGTAGGACGACCATATTATTTATAATTTCCGGGACAAAGTTATTGAGATTGACCTGCATTCGTTTTCCATCTGCCAGCCCGGCTCTCGAATATTGAAGGGCACTTTCAATCAGGTTATACATTCGCTTGACACGTTCCAGAAGCAAATTCATTTTCTTATTGGTCTGATCACCGAGCTTGTTGGCGCTGTCGGATAATATCCAGTTGGCTAAGGCCTCAATACCACGGAGCGGTCCTTTCAAATCGTGTAGGACTATGGATATAATTTCTGTTTGTTCCTTGTTAATATTGTCCAGTTTTCTTAGGAAATCATCTTGGTTGAGTTCGACCTGTTTGTGCTCCGTAATAAGACTATCCGAGTCCATTATTAATCCCTTTTCAAAATTACTTCATATCACTAAAATCACTACTATTATCAAGACATCGACGAAAGGTTATCGTCTCGTGGATATTTGTCCATTGCCGAGGTTTCCTTATGGGATAAGAATATTTGTTTTAGGCAGCAAGCCTATAATCAATTGAGCGCTACAAGTGCAATAATTATTGTACCCAAGACCACAACAATCAGCCCAATGATTAGTTCAATACGGCTCATAATTATCTTCCAAAATTACTCATCACAGCCTCACCGAGGTCTAAAGTGAATCTCCCCAACCAAAGGTAGGATTTTCAGGGTAAAATGCCTAAAGGCATTGCTTTTTGCTTTTAAAAAAGACCATTCATCTCCTACCAAAGGTCTGGGCATTATGCTTTATTTTCGTAAACTAACTTCACTATCCATAAAGATATAATCGGTGTGTTGAGCGTAGCAACTTTACCTTTTTCCTGCAAAATATCAGTCTTTCCGAACCACTTTTCAAGGAAAAGCCTATATGATACCAAGGAATATGCTATTCTTGTTTAAGGATAATGCTATCTTGTATCAAGGTTTATCCTGTTCGCTTTTTCCACTCAGTTCGCACGGTGAGTGCTGGAATTAAGGAGAAACAGCTCTTTTTATTCTATTGCGAGTTAAAATAGGCAAAATAGTAGCGATTTTCAGTCAAAAACGCTCACACCCAAAAACAAAA
>CAZIAN010000395.1:0-4957 GCA_964537355.1 uncultured Pirellulales bacterium
GAGAAGAACAATGTTACACAAGGAAAAGAGATTCATATTTTTTGTTATGGTTGGATTGTTATCCGTGAATTGTTTAGGGCAAAACCGGGACAAAGAAGACAGGTCGCCTTTGGATGAGCTGCCGGCACATATTAAGCATATAACACACTTTGGCCAGAGGGCGGACTTTTCACACGATGGCAGGTGTATTTTGTTTGTCGAAAAGACTTTCGGCGATGTGTATGAGGTGGAGCTGAAAACAAAGACTATCCGCGCAATGACGCACCATTACTATCACGAAGGCTACACGCGTGCACTGTATCTGGTTAACGGTGATATTCTTTTGTCCGGGGCACGGCAGTTCGACGCAACTAATCCGATGCCGAGCCGAAGTGAGAAAAATGCGGAGTTATGGATTCTGAAAAAGGACCTTTCAGCTGCACCTGTACCGTTGGGTGAGAAGTGCTCTGAAGGGCCTGCGGTTTCGCGCAGGCATATGCGGATTGCGTGGACGCAGGGTGGAGCGTTCTATATGGCGAATATAGTTTACAAGGACGGTAAGCCGGAACTGGCGAACAAGAAGAAAATTCTGGATAAGCGGGATTTGTCTTTTGAGACCGGGCTTGAGACTCAGAATTTTCGGCCCCCTGATGAAAAAGAGCTGATATTTAGCGCGTACGGCTACCAGGGTACGGAAGTTATGGGATTGGATATCGAGACGGGCAAAGTGGTGAATTACTCCAGGGCACCGAATCAGTATGATGAGCCGGAAGGTATTTTCCCCGATGGCAGATTTACATTGGTCGAATGCGATAAACACAACCACAAGGGTACTCAGTATATCGATCTCTATAAGCTGTCGCTGGATGGTTCGGGAAAGACGGAACGGATGACCTTCTTTTCTGATTATCCCGGCTACAAGGCCTCGAATCCGGTGGTAAGTGACGATGGTCGATACATTGCGTTTCAGGTTGCCAAAAGGGGCGATATGGCCGGAGTGGGAAGAGGCATCTTGTTGTTTGACTTAAAGATGTATGAGGGAATGAAAAAAACCGGAGTGAACAGGCCATGAAACCGTATTAAGCCGATACGGTTTTTACATTTTTTTACCTGAACTTACCAGCTAAGGCTGAGCCGAATTCCTGTGCAAGTTTGCTGACTGTGTATTGTTCTTTATTATCATAGGATGCCGTCAGCAAAATCTGTCCATTTCTATTTTTAGCCATGATAGAGACACTTTCGACAGCCTTATTTGCCGCGGCGGACTTGTTAGAGTTGAGTGAATCGGCATCTGGTGCTGACCTGAGCTTCATAAAGGTTGCTCCGGTGATTAAAATAGTAGCGGTCTCGGGATCGCACAGTTTAATCTTTCTTCTTATGAATTCCTTTTCGAGCACGTCCCTGAGGACTTTGCCTACGTAGGGATTATCGCTTTGAATAGGTGTGATATAAATACACTTGTCTTTAAGCTCTTTCAAGTGATTCGTGGTTACGATGTCGGAATTACAACCAGCAAACACAATTATCATTAATAAAATAATAATCCAAAATAATCTGTTCATTTTTTGCCCCTAACCAGTTATCCCATCTATAAATAATCGGCATATGATTCTGATTGCTGGAGATTTTTTGGGGATTATGCCATTCCACCCGGCGGTTTGGCGTGAATTCTTCCATTATCGAGTAAATATTAGGTTTAGAAATGCAAGATTTCGTGTCCGGACAGATAAACAAGATTGTGGAGCGTAAAAATAAGAATTGCAATTTTTCGAATTTTCTTTTAGATTATCCTCTTAAGTAAGTTGCAGGTGTTGCTTAGTGAGAAGATTGAAGAGTTTCATTATATCAGGGAGAAGATTATGGCAGAGGTTAGGCCAGGCCGGGAAGAAGCCTTCTCGCTGCTGAAAGAATATAACAAAAGCGAAGGACTGATTAAACACGCGCTGGCGGTTGAGGCAGTGATGCGCTATTGTGCCCGTAAAATGGGGCAGGATGAAGAAAAATGGGGCATTATCGGTTTAATTCATGATCTGGATTATGAGCAATTTCCCGAACAGCACTGCAAAAAGAGCGAGGAGATTTTAGCTGCCCATAACTGGCCCTCTGATTATATCCGGGCTGTTGTCTCACACGGTTGGGAAATATGCACGGATGTAGAACCTCAAAGCGAGCTGGAAAAAGTGCTTTATACCATTGATGAGCTGGTCGGGTTGGTAGGAGCGACAGCGCTTGTGCGGCCGAGTAAAAGTGTGCTTGATATGAAAGCCAAATCGGTCAAAAAGAAGTGGAAAGATAAGGCTTTCGCCGCGGGCGTAAATCGAGCTGTTATTGAAAAGGGAGCCGAGATGCTGGGTATTGAGCTGAATGAGCTTATTAGCGATGTAATTATGGGGATGCGCGAAGTGGCGGATGAAATCGGGCTAAAAGGTAATTGTTAGTTTTAACTTCGGTGAATTTATTGTGGCTGAGTGTATAATGATAATTAGGTAAATGTGAGATTAAGATATGCTTAAGTATGCTTTTTTATCAGTGTTCATGCTATTGCTGATAGGCGGTTGCGGCGGTAATAATCCAAGCAGTGCTGAATTAGAGCGCCGGACTATTACGAGAAAGATAAGACTTGTTGAAGCCTCGGGTGGATTGGTGCTGATGGTTGGCGGTGAGACGCTGACCAGTGATGAGGTAATTGAGTCACCTGCAGAATTAGGAGGGACTTATGTACCGCCAATAGAATATTTTAAGCCGATTGCGCAGGCAAGTGAACTCGATCAGTTCAAAGAAAGAGTAAGGGAGCATCTTACGGGAATTCTTATGGGTAAAATTTCGAATATGCTGCTTTACCAGGAGATCAAAAGAGAAGTCGGTGAGAATGTTGAGGAAGCTCTGGAAAAACAGGTGGAAAAGGCGACGAGAGAATTTGTCATGGATTACGGTGGTGACCAGATCAGGGCTGACGAGGCACTTCAGGAAAAGGGAATGGACTGGAAAAGCTTTGGCGAACAGCAGAAAAAATCGATGCTCATTCAATGGTATTTATCAAAGAAAATGCCAAATAACAGACCTGTTTCTCATAGTGAGTTGATGGAATGTTATAATCAGATGAAAGATGAATCTTTTGCCATACCCGCGTCCATACAATTTCGACTGATTGATATTCAGCCGGGCCGGTTGAAATTATGGCAGATGAGTGGGCGTCCAGAGCTTGCGAGGCTGTTGGCCAACAGGTTACTCGCACGCATAAAATCAGGAGAAGATTTCGGTGAATTGGCCATGCAATATTCTCACGGGCCTTTTCGAGAATTCGGGGGATTGTGGAAGCCGGTGCGGCCTGATTCGTTAGCTGCTCCTTATGATACGCTGGCTGCTGAAGCGGAGAAAATCGAGCCTGGCCAGATTGCAGGCTTGGTTGAAACTGCGGAACATGTTTTCATAATGAAGCTGGAAGCAAAGCAATCAGCCGGTTATGTGCCTTTTCAAGATGTACAGGAGCAAGTTCGGAATAAAATTGTTTTCGACCGCCAGAGTGAGGTTCTTAATCAAGTAAATACAGAGCTTTTACAACAGGCGGAATTAAGCAAAACAGATGAGTTTGTAGATTTTTGTCTGGATAAGATATATCAGATGCGCGACCAATCGGTAACAGTAAAAAGAAATATATACAAAGGTGCGGAGACACAGAAACGCAAAGACACAAATACGTCGTTACCAGGAGCCGGCATGGGAATGCCAGGATATTTGAGGAGAAGGTAAAACTAAACAGAGGCAGGGATAAACACGAAAAGCAGGGCCAGGGTAATATCATACACAGAAGCAGTTAGCTGTTAACGGAATATTCAGGTGCAGATTTGGTTGGAGTGACTTGAGGAAGTTGAATTGAAGGATGGAGATTGTAGCACACGGTATCGACCTTGTAGATTGTCCACGGATAGAAGCAATGATAGAGCGTCACGGTGAGCGGTTCATTCAGAGGGTTTTTACTGCGGCCGAGCAGGCCTATGCCGAGGCAAATAAAAATGGAATAGAGAAATTAGCCGGTCGCTTCGCGGCCAAAGAAGCTGTTCTTAAACTAATGGGTACGGGATGGCGAGGTAAAATAGCCTGGACGGATGTGGAGGTAATAAACAATAGTAGTGGTCAGCCGGAGGTTACTCTGAGCGGCGAGGTGGAAAAAATTGCCGGTAAACTTGGGATTAAACATATTAGCGTAAGTATTACACATACAGCGAATTTCGCCATTGCATCGGCAGTTGCGCTGGCGGAGAAAAGTTAAGAGTGCCTAAAGTAACTTTGTAAATTCTTCGATAGTAAGTTCAGCGTCGCGCAGTAATTTGCGTATGAGACCTTTGCCTAATGTTTTATGATGAGGTATAGTTAAGGGCTGTTTAGTAGTATCGCTTTTGTGGCGCATTCGTATATGGCTTCCTCGTTGACGAATGACTTGATAACCCATCTTTTCAAAACATTTCACTGCTCGATTGCCGGAAATGACGGGTAATTTAGGCATAAGATAGTGTGTAGAAACTTAATTCCTGGGGATGGAAATTTTCAAGGGCTTCTTTATTTTCTTTTTCTTCGAGACATAAGTCAATTACTTCTCGAATGTTTTTCAGGGCCTGGTCTATGGTTTTTCCCTGGCTATAGCACCCCGAGAAGACAGGACATTCAACCACATAGAATCCGTCTTCATCTTTTTCTATTAATATGGGCAACTGATGGCTTTTCTTCATTTTCGATTACCTCTACTAATTCTTACATGTAAGGATACCATATAAGTTTTTAAAAGTCAAGTAATTTGTTATAACTAATATCTGGTTGTCCAGTCCCATTAGGGATGTCCAAAGCCATTGCTTTGTAATGCTACTAAGGATACAATTGGCGTGAGACTAAATATGTCTAACAGAACAGAAACAAATGAATTTGATTGCGTAGTTATAGGTGGAGGGCACGCCGGTGTTGAAGCTGCACATGCTGCGGCGAG
>CAZIAN010000396.1:0-4913 GCA_964537355.1 uncultured Pirellulales bacterium
GGAGCTGCTCTGGTTTATTACAAGGAGTTAAATGTGAATAGCCGACGAACTGCCATTCTTTTGCTTTTTACAATTATAATATTGACGGGTTGCGCAACAACCGATGTAAACACCGATTCCCGGGGTACTAAACTCGGCAATAAACCTGAGCGTGAAGACTGGTTTATGGATCAGGCCCTCGGTATGTTCATCCACTGGAGCGTTGATTCGCAATTAGGCTCGGTTATAAGCCACTCTATGGTCGGGGCCTCTGAGGATTATCTGGAGCGTTTCGAAAATGAGCTGCCAAAGTCATTCTATCCGAAAAAATTCGATCCCGATGACTGGGCCCGCTTAGCCAAACTGGCCGGGATGAAGTATGTCGTATTCACAACCAAGCACCACAGCGGATTTTGTATGTTCAAGACCAAGACAACCGACTTTAATATAATGAACACGCCGCACGGCAAAGACATAACCAAACAGATTGTGCAGGCCTTTCGCAGGCATGGTATAAGGGTCGGATTTTATTTTTCTCCCGACGATTTTTGGATGCTGCATAAACAAGGCGAGGACGTCAGCCGGCGAAGGGCCGAGGCACTGCCGACAAATAATCCGGAGCTTATGGCACACAACAAGGCACAAATCCGCGAGCTGCTTACCGGTTACGGCCCAATCGACATGCTTTTTCTCGACGGCACACCCGATGAACTCAAGGAGTTAGCCTGGCAAATCCAGCCGGATATCCTCGTTACTCGCGGCGAGATGGAAACGCCTGAGCAGAAAATGCCCGACGAGCCGATGCCCGGCCCATGGGAAGCATGTTTTACACTGGGAACGCAGTGGCAATTCAAACCGACCAACGAAGACTACAAGTCCGGCACAAAGCTTATTGAAATGCTAATCGAAATACGCGCCAAAGGCGGAAACTTTCTTCTAAACGTCGGGCCGACACCGGACGGCGAAATACCATTCGAGCAAACACGCCGAATGCGCGAATTAGCTCTGTGGCTGTTTATCAACCGCGAGTCTATTTATAACATCCGTCCCTGGCATGTAATCCGGGAAGATGATATCTGGTTCACAAAAGCCAAAGATTCGGATACTGTTTATGCCTTTGTTACCAAAATCGACTGGCCCAAAGGTGAACGTAAAAACTTCACGTTAAAGAGCGTTCGCGTCACCGACAAGAGTGAAATCGAGATACTCGGCCAGTCGGGAAGGGTCATCGAGTATCAAACTGATGTCAATCCCAAAGCATCATGGAGACAGGATGAAAACGGCCTGCATATTTCTGCCATGCGCGCCCAGCGAATCTACAACAACACCAAGTGGCCGAATCCCGTGGTGATAAAAATTACCCATGCCAAAGCCGCATTCTGAATAAGGTTACGATGAAGGCAATTGAGGTCAAAAAGCTATCAAAATGGTACGGCTCGGCCAGGGGGGTCGAGGATTTATCCTTCAGCGTCGAAAAGGGTGAGATTTTCGGTTATCTCGGGCCGAACGGTTCAGGCAAGACTACGACTATACGTTGTCTGATGGGGCTGCTGCGGCCGACAAGCGGAGATTGCCTTGTATCAGGTGAGCGTATCGTGCCGGGACGGGCAACTCAACATACCAATATCGGCTATCTGCCCGGTGAATTCCGCATTTGGACGGGACTAACGGCGCGACGGTCGCTTGGGATATTGGCAGGATTAGGTAACGGCAAGAACATAAGCAAACGACAAGAGGATCTGGCCGAGAGGCTCGACCTGAATCTGGATAGACGCGTGCGTACTCTGTCAAAGGGTAACCGTCAGAAAGTGGGTGTCCTTTACGCATTCCAACACCAACCCGACGTGCTCATTCTGGATGAGCCAACAATCGGACTTGATCCGCTCGTTAGACAGGTCGTTCTGGAATTGATTCGCGAAGCCGCCCGGGCGGGAGCGACCGTACTGCTGTCTTCTCATGATCTTAGTGAAGTGGCCGCGGTATGCGGCCGCGCTGCTATATTGAGAGAGGGGCGGTTGAACGAACTGGCCCCTATTTCCAGAATCCTGCAACAAGGCCAAAAACGCTTGAAGGTATGGTTCGCAGAAGGAACGCAGGTACCGAGCTTACCGGTTGACAAGCTGCCGGGCGTGCGCCTGATTCAACAGGAGCCGGAAACACTTCATCTGGCTTACCAGGGCTCTATCGATCCCGTATTAAAATGGCTTGCGCAATATCCTGTGGACCGTATCTCAACGCCACAGACCTCGCTGGAAGAAGCGTTCATCCAATACTATAATAAAAATCAGCCTCTGGGCGTAACAAAGCATGGGGATTCCAAGCCAAAGGAGGCTGCTAATGAGCAGTAAAATACACTCACAGTTTCCTCTTTCGCTACTGCGGTTCTGGACGCTGCGCATACTACCCATCTGGCTTCTCATCGCTCTGGTGATTTTTCTTTTTCAGGTAGCCATCTGCGGTATAGTTCATGACAACGAAAGCGTTAAGACTTTTGTTCAGTTTCTCGATATGCTCCCTTCGTTTATAAAAACCGCATTAGGCGGCGAGGCACTGAAAGTCGGCAATGTATCGGGGCTCATTTCAATCGGCTATAATCACCCACTTGTTCTTACCTTGTACATGCTCTTTGCAGTGGGAGTGCCGACCGGCCTGCTCGCAGGTGAGGTGCAAAAAGGTACTATGGAATTGATTTTGAGCCGCCAGGTCACAAAAACCCAGGTCTATATTTGCTCCGGCCTTATCACCATAACAGGCATGTTCGCATTGGTTATAGTGATGTTCGGCGGCACTGTTTTTGCCATTAACGTGTATGAGTTCAGCCAGGAAGTGCCCCTGTATTCATTTTTCAAAGCAGCAATTAACGGTGGAATACTCGCAAGCGCCGTTGGCGGTATTGCACTTTTGGCAGCAGCATGTTTTCAACGCAATACTGCTGTGTGGCTGACGGTCGCCTATCTGGTAGCGAACTATTTCGTGTCGATTATCGCCGAATGGTGGCCTCGAATGAAATGGCTAAAACCGACGACCATTTTCTATTATGTAGATGGAGAGAAAATCTTTACCGAAGCCGGATGGCCTTTGGGCGATATGGGTGTTCTGGTATTGATTCTTGTCATCTCAACACTATTGGGTGGCTTCATCTGGTCGCGTCGTGACCTGCCGCTATAAAAACTGCTGCACAGCCCGGATGATTTCGAGCTGTGGAGCAATTCATACATTTTAATCAACCATATCAGGATTCTCTTACCCGAGGCAAAGATTCGGCGCCGTGCTTGGGAGCAGCAACAGCCTTGATGTCCCTCCCTTCGGCAGGTTCAGGGCGTGCCCTGCCGTCCATTGGAACCTTCATGCCGTATTTTTTCATGAGCACTTCTCGTTTCTGGTAGCACTGCTCGGTGAAGACAGCAATTTCCGAGTCAAGATTTGCGCTCGCCGAATCGCCGAAAAAGGCGTGAATAATCGGAAATACCAAATCGGGCTTTTTCTTTCTTAACTCTTTCGCCATAGCCTCGATTTTCGCAGTTGCGACTCCTTCCTGCATACAGGTAAACGGGCCAACATGGTATATTCCTGAGATACAGGCATCTCCAACCGGGCTAATCAAATCATTCATAAGATGATATGCAATGCCTGTGCTCAACGGTGATTCTCCTTCTATATTGCCGTGACCTTCGTGGTTGCGCTCCAGAGTCTCTATCATATCAATCGGCTTCGGAAGGACGTGCCTTCCCTTAAGGACGTCGTGAAACGGCTCGGCGATTTTATCTTCGACCGAAGACATATATCTTCCCTTAAGATATGACTGAGCATATTTTTTCGTTACTCTCAACGTCCGGCTTAAATTGAAACTTTTTAGCGCCAGCCCAATGTCTCTTTTGTTGTTTCTTATATTCATCTTATTTACATAATCCAGCCAGTCTATTACCGGGTCCCTTACGATTTCAAGACCCTGCTGTTCCAGCTTGTGGACTACAAAATTCGTATATGGATCGTGCTGTCTCATATAGATTTCCCCTATATAAAGGACAAGGGGGAATCTTTTGTCTTTTCGCAGTTTTATTTTTTTGAAGCCGGCAACCGTTTCGGCGCCCCAAGCTACCATTTCCGCTACTTCAGCGCCATTTTCAACGACTTTTTCAAGTATGCTCAACCTTTGGGCCTTGAGTTCTTCAACCTGATTTCTATCAACTGCATACGGACGGAATCTCAAAGTAATATCTTCCAGCAAATCCGACCCTTTTATACCCTTAAACAACATTTGCTGCATCTTGGTTTTGTCCGACGAGCTGAGCTTGCCGGGGAAAGGTATGTCCTGATAATCGCTTTCCGAAGAAGGACCTGCAACCGGGACTTTTTGCAGGCCTTCACGGTCAAGAAACTCTCTGACTAATTCCATGTATTTACCAAATCTACACGGGCCGCTCGTTGTCGGAATCATAACGAGATAGTGGTTCTCGACGAATTCTTTGCCTTTTCGTTCGATCTCTTCCTGCAGGAAACCGATTGCGTCACCGACAACGCCTTTTAACGGATGGCAGACTTCGGTGTAGATGTGCTTTCTCGCAACTTCATAACCCCTCTGTGTATTTGTAGCTAATACGCTGCTTTCCACCCCGAAATGCCTCAGGCCGGCTGCCCCGACATAACTGGCGTCTCCCATATAAGGTATGAGCCAGGTTCTTTTTTCAGAGTTATCATGTTTGCGCATTTTGAGCTGCTCAAAGTTCAATTTGCCCGGCTTGCTCTGATTTACCACCCTTTCATGAGCTTCGGTCCTGGTTACAAACGGGGCATTGTTGGTCTGAGCGTCCGTCAGCAGGACAAGGACCGGCTTGTTCGCCGCCTGGTGTATTTTTTCTTCCTGGTAAATCTTTAAGCTGTCCGGGCCACAGGCGAAATTCATCATCCTTATAGCGAATAAATTGGGATGGTTC
>CAZIAN010000397.1:0-4907 GCA_964537355.1 uncultured Pirellulales bacterium
GTTCTAAAGCCGATGATGCCGGATTTATGCTCAGCATTGGATATGTCGTCGATTTTATTCAGATAAATAGTACCGTCTACTGCGTATGTGATTCTATTACCCTTTTTAGTGACGGTAATGTGGTAGGTCTTATTCTGCTTACACTCGTAGGTGAAGTTTTCCTGCAGGAGGTGGAAGCCAGGGTCATCGCGCATTCGAAAGCGTGCATTACCGGGATTACCATTGGCAAGAAATGTAAAGACATAGCCGTTCAATTCGTGGTACTTGTCGTATTGTCCATCGGCACGTTTATTCTTTGTCTGCCGCAATGATCTGCCCGAAGGATCAGAGAAAAGTAAGAAAAAATTGATGTTGTTTTTGTCGCCATCGGATGCCAGTACATGAGCGTCGAATTCAACACAAATATCACCTCTGAAGGTCTTATCCAGCCAGACAGTTGATGTGCCGTAATCCTCGCCATTTTGATCGAGATTAGCGTCGGCGCGGAGATGGCCGTTTTCGATTCGAACAGCTTTGCTGCCCTCTTGCCACCAGCCGACGGGAAGCTTCGAGCTGCTAGCGTAAGATTTGAAATCTTCCATAAAAAGCACTTTTTGAACGGGTGGTGGTTGCTGCTGATTACAAGATATCTCCGGCACGAGCAATAGCCCAACAAAAACGGAGATGTATTTTGTCTTCATGCAGAAAGAGAATACAAAACGAAGTGGATTTGTCAAATGAAAATTGTTTTCATTGAGATGTCAAATTGTTATACATTTTCTTGACAAAAAGGTATAAAATCACTTCGCCATTAGATATGATTACTCGTCAATAATATGAGAAAAAATAGGAACAAGCAATGTTCAAAGTTAAAATTATTTTACCGGTTACTGCCTTGTTGCTGGTGACTATACAAAATTCGTGTGCAGCAGATATTACTCCGTCCCGAATGTCGCTCGATTCTAACACGCAAGGAATCTATTTTCCACCTCCTGGTGAAGGACTGGATAAGCAGGACTGCCGCAAACCGCAAGAAGTCGGCCTAAACAACGCGATAATCGAACAGCTAAAAGGTAAAGCTTCACTGTGGGCATTGTGGCGGCATGGGTATCTGGTGCATGTCGAAGGAGACTTCAATAAGAAAACCGAAGTCGCGTCACTTCGCAAAACTTGGCATGCTCTTACCGTTGGTGCCGCCATCAAGCAAGGCAGGATTCAATCCTATCACCAAAAGATCAGTAAATGGAATAAGGAACTTACCGGTAATGATGCTGAGGCAACCTGGTGGCATGTTATGACACAATCGGCGGGTTTTGACTATCCGTACGACGACTACCCTGATTACAAGCCCGGTAAAATGTGGACGTATTCCGATCATAACCCATACCATCTCTGTCAAGCACTGGCGAAAGTATATGGGAAAAAGAATTACTATGACAACTATAGTGATGTAGTTGCGCAGGCGTATTTCAATGCTATCGGGATGCGAGGCTGGTCTACAAGCACAAGACAAGATGGAATCCGCTTTCATCTCGACCTGGAGGATATGGGCCGGCTCGGCCTATTGGTTCTGGCCCGTGGAAAATGGAACGATAAAGAGGTTATACCACAGTGGTTTGTCGAAGAACTCGAGACCAAACAGACATATGGGATGTTAGTCAACTATAATGGACCTTATGATGGTAAGATTGGACTGGACCCGGCAACTTATCCTGAATGCCCATATGGATATATGACCTGGGTTAATACTGACCAGGACCTGTACAAAGGCGCAGATGCGGCCTGGGCTAATGGTGCGGGAGCTGGTGGAACATATATTCTATGGAACCACAGAAACGGTATTGTTTTCGCGGGGGTCGCAGTCAAAACAGGCCCGACCTCCAATGGGATACCGCACATCATCGAGCGTAACATAACCGGACTCAATCCCCTCGTTGCTGAATATCCGGGCAACATCGGGACCTTTCCAAAGTAGGCAAAGTATAGAGTTTGAGATGCTTAGCCCATATTCTCAGAGTGCAGGTAATGCCAATCCATTTGACATCTTAATTGACGTTACATTTACTATACCCAGCGAGAAGCGTTGATTCCGGTCCGTTGAACGCGAAATTAAGCAACAATCTATTTGATTATTAGTAAAGCAATCCAAGGCACAAAGTTGAAAACTATTATCAATAACTTATAGGTGGCTAAGTACCTATGCATTGATTTGCAAACTACTTCTTCATTGAGACCGAACATCTTTTTATGAATTTTACAGATGACATCGCATACCGCCAATACCGCAATTGCAGTGAAAGCATATATTACAAAGTTAATCAACATGCACCAGAAAAAAATCGTGTAATTTCAATATCCATATTATTCTCCTTCCGGGTGTAACTATGTATATATGGTCTCCATATAAAACTATAGAACTCCCCTTACGAGTAATTCATTGACGGCGAACATCTGTCAGCTCGCCTACAAATTGAGACGTTATTTGACCGCATTATTCCGCCACAGGTGCAAGTACTGATAATTATCCCAGGCTGCGCTGATGATGTCCAAATCGCCATCATTGTCCATGTCCGCTACCAAGGCTCCGAGATGGCTCTCCTTACCCCTGTCGGCAATATGTTCCGTTAAGTTTCCTTTTCCATCGTTTTCAAAGATCTGCAATCTGAACTTTCCTTTAGGCCCTTTGTGCTCGCATGTGATAACGTCGAAGTCACCGTCCCGATCCATGTCGGCAACATCCAGGTTGTTCAGAGAGTATTCGGTGATAAGGACGTGTCTCTTCCACGTTTGGCTTTTCGGATCGTCCGGCTGCTCCAGCCAATACAAACTGGCATCGGGATCGGGACCCGGAGACCGCTCCTCAGAGACCACAATATCAGGCCGCGAGTCGCCATTTATCTCGGCAATGATAATACGATCGGGTGCAAAGACTACCTCACAAGACACCCTGTCTTTCCAGTCACCCTGCCCATTGCCGGGATTTTCATACCACATCACGCGAAACGTTTTACCCGTCTCTCTTCCTGCGGCAATATCAATATCGCCGTCGCCGTCTATATCTCCGACACCAATACCTTCGTCCATCGTCTCGGCGGCAATTCGGGTTCGGGGCCAGTTTCCCGCCTCCGGATTTTCCGGAATCCGGAAATAGTAGATGCCTTCCCCACTGGCCAAAATGATCTCGGGCCTGCCACCTGGAACAATTTGCCCCAGCATGTAACCCTGACCGTTGACATGTCCCGTCTTTGGCAGTGTGCCGATCTTCGTCACCTTCCAAGAATTGCCCTGCTTGTCGCGGGCTTCGAGCCAATACACATCCGGAAGGGCTTCGGCGATTAAGTCCGTAAAAGGATCGCCGTCAACGTCAAGAACAAGCATTGCATCAACATTGATATCGAAGGTGATTCGTTGCCATGAGCCGGTCATATCGCCGCCGGGATTGCGGTAGAAATACCGCCCGGCAATTATGTCCTTATATCCATCACCGGTCACGTCGTACATCGCCAGACCGAAGTACCTCAGCCAGTTCGGCTCATCCCAGTCACCCCATTTGCCGCGTTGATTATCGATCTGGATGTACGTCCATTTGTCCAGTGAAAGCTTATTGTCACTTGTCTTGTTTCGCCACATCTCGATAGGGGCGCGATTGTGATTACGAAGGCCGATGATGTCCACGTCTCCATCATTGTCAATGTCTCCGATTTGGGCGCTATAGTTGCCAAAGCCGGCAAGAAGCTGCTTTGCCCACGTCAGAGAATCACCCTGATTGACGAAGATTAGCACCGGATGTGGAGCTTCCTGCGCAATATTGGGCATCTCGGCTGCAAATACGTCCAGATCGCCATCGTTGTCAAAATCAGCAACTTTCAGACTGTGGCATTTATCCACTTGGCCAATCACATGTTCGATCCATTTGCCCTCTTTCGGATCGACTGGAGCCTGGTACCAGGAAATAGGATAGCCCTTGTCTTCTGCCTGATCGATTACGATGTCCAGGCAGCCATCTGCGTTCATATCGGCGATGGCGACCTTGCAATTGTTATCATACCACGCACCTTTCTCACCAGTTTTTTGTGTGTACCATTTCGCATCAAAATCATGTTTTACCCACGTTCCACCGAACGCATCATCCGGAGTCTCAATCCAGTAACCATTGAGCACAATGTCCGGATCACCATCTCGATCCATATCGGCAACATCCATGCCGTCGTGATGCGTGATATCCAGCACTCTTTCCTTCCACGATGAATCCTCCTGCAAATAAATATGAAGCTTGGCGTTCAGGGCTCGCGATACCACGTCCGGCTTGCCGTCGCCGTTCAAGTCCGCTACTTCCAAATCTTTTGCATAATAACTCGCTCCGATGTCATGGCGCTTCCATTCACCTTCGGCCGGATTCTTGCCGGAGCCGGGATTCTCGAACCAGCAATTGATTCCATACCTGTCGTCTTCCGGCCGGCCGATTCTTCCGACCACATCAAGATCGCCGTCTCTATCGATATCAGCAAGCTCCATGTCACAGGAACGATAGGCCTTGTAGTCGCTGAAACGATTGATGTTTACAACACGATGCCGCTCCCAGTTTGGATATTCGTACCACAAGATTGAATGTTCGGAACCTCCTGATTTGACCGCGACAATATCATTGAAGCCGTCTCTGTCAATATCACCGACTTCTCTGTGCCCAATGACGTCTTTATCGATGACAACGTGCTCGAACGTTATTGGTTTAGAGAGAACTGGAAGAGCCAGGCAGGAAAGACTGCTCAGAACCAACAGTTTTTTTAGATCCACAAAATAGCTTATTCTGTTCATTTTCTTTTCTCCAAAAATTATCTACTTAGACCGAGATTTTTTTGTTGCGACATGCATACCCCAAACCTTTTAACTGAGGCTTTTTCCTTGACATTGCCACCAAATAGGTCTAT
>CAZIAN010000398.1:0-4907 GCA_964537355.1 uncultured Pirellulales bacterium
TGATGCTGTTTGGGGGGTTCGCCATTGGTTCTTAACCTCCTGAATTATCTCCTGGAATGTGGCCGCCCAATCCTTCGCAGCCACTTCCAAGCACCGATTTTCCTTTGCCCATTCGTATCCGGCCCTGCCCATCTGCTGCCGTAACTTGGGGTCATGAATCAATAGGTTTATATACTTTTTCCATTCCTCATTATTGGATGCTAAAAAGCCAGTCTTACCGTGGATCACCCCATCTTTATACGGAGAAATATTTGACGCAACTACCGGTACTCCCATTGATAAATATTCTGCCGTTTTAAGATCCGACTTGCACACGCTGAACTCGTCCTCATTAAGAGGGGCCAAACCAATGTCGGGCCGCAAGCAATTATGCCGCCAGGGATGGGAGTCATAGTGTTTAAACATTTTCATGGTAAACCTTTTCCTAGGAAACTCGGCAATATAGGACTCCATTGTAGCCGGACATGAAATCCATTCTAAGACGACATTTTTCTGCTTCTGCATGATTTCCCGGACAGCAGCATGACATTGGAGCCAGTCCTGGCTATGTGTGTTGCCACCCTGCCATCCGATTCGAACCTCATCTCCAGGTCGCCGTTGCACATGAGGCAGATCCCACATCTTGAAAGATAACGTATTCGGCATTACGAAAATGTTATCGTTATACTTGGAGTAAATCGCCGCCAGGAGCGGAGTAGTAGTAACAATGGCGTCGGTCTCCATAAGGAGCGTTTCCAACAGCCGATTGTGCATAATGTTCCGCTCAACTGGAATCACTTGTTTTCCCTCCACGTAATGCTCCTGAGTGGAGAACGTCCCAAATACAGGGTTCCACGGATTCACAGCAAAGATATTATCATCTATATCCATGACTATCTTTAATTGGGGATTAAACACCCGCGCATTAAGGATAGACATCAAAAATGGCTGCGACAAGATTGATTCAAAATACAATATATCCGCTTTCCTGCTTTGGTCAATGGCCTTTTTAAACTCTACAGGATTCTTGCTCAGATGGATTCCCACTAATTTGGCCAATCCCTGAGCTTCCATCTCCTCCACCGGCTCGATCATCCGTAAGTTCCCTATCGCTCCGTCCTGACTCGGCATCAATACTATCTTCGGCACTTGGGCTTGCTTGCTGTTCTGCACCATTCTGGTAGCCTCCAGTTAATCCTACGCTATTAGGATGAAATGTTTTTACAACCGTTATTTTGCCGGTCGGATACGCACTATATTTTGCCATAGCCAAACGATAAAAGAACTCCGCATCGCCCCAACGCCGCACATATTTAGATTCGCTCCAGCCTTCTACCTTGATATATGCTTCCCGTGTATGTGCCACACAGTTATGGTCAGCCGTAAAATAAAGGCATTTACGCAGCAAAACTGCCGGTAAATTTCCAATCACCTTATCATCGGTATCCAAAATGAACTGGCCACTATACACCAATGATGCCTCTGGTATCTCCTCAAAGACCTGTGATAAACACTGATAATGCCCCGGCAGATACCAATCATCGTCGCATAAGTAGGTTATATACTTACCGCTTGTCAGCTTAAAGGTCTCATTAATCACCCGCGCATATGGGGTACAGGCCGCATCTTCTTCAGGCGAAAACGCAGGACGATCCACATAAATAATGCGTTTATCCTCTTTTTGAAGCTGCTCGGCCCACAAGCGAATGCTGTCCTTATTGGCTTGCTCGGCAGAGTAGTCCACTACGATTAATTCCCAATCAGTAAAGGTCTGCTTTTGGACAGACGTGACTGCACGCTTCAGCATATCCGGCCTGTCCTTACTGGTTAAAATCGTGCTAAAAACCGGCATTGATTAAATCCCCGGCTTTCCGATGCGATACTGTGGGTTCTTGCGTAAGAAGTCCACCATCGTCGCACCATTTTTTTCATTAATCCAGTTCGGTCCAAACTCCTGCTTCATCTGGTTATACACGTCCTCGGGCATAGAAGCCAACATATGATGTTTACCCAGGGCCGATTTTCCCGTGGATGGGTTAAGCCGTGATTTTCTTAACTGCCATAAATAGTGCTTATCTTCTTCGTTTGGAACATATCGCATTGTTAGTGAAACCTCCGATAGGTTATTGGCAGGGGGAAGATTTTGTCCTCCCCCCGCCGGGTTTACCTACTGGTTACGCAGTTGCGATACCGCTCATGACGGCATTGGACCGTTCAGACAGCCAGTGAATAGACCACTCGGTTTTCCAGTAAGCGGTCGTGCTATCACCGTCCCGACCCAATTTCTTCATAACCGGGGCAACCTTTTCGACAAATCCCCACGTGTTGAAGTCGAACACACCCACCAGACCATTCCCAACCATAATGTTCGTAACCAACGCCACATTACCAAAATTCGTGGTGATAATGGTCACGGTACGGTTGTGAATGGTGTCTTTGGGGCCAACAACTTGCGACTTTTGAAGCCCGGTGAAATTCATGATACGCTTGATATTCAGCGGGCCAGTATGAAGCTCCAATCCATCGCCCGGATCGCCAGTGTTGGAGTTGATATCCATCAGCATCGTGATGATTTCATCTTCCGTAAAGACACTGGAAGTAGCCGCCGGAGCATACGAATTGGTCGTGCAAGCACCAAACATGCCCAACGCCAAAGCGCTGGCTGCCGCAGTAGCGGAGGCACCAGTCGTAGAAGCGGAATTATGAATCAAGCCCCATTCAATATCCCGTTTCAATTGCGTAAAAGCCACGGAACTCTGGAACTCCCATTCGCTCCGAACACCCGCCACTGTCATTCCCTCAATCGTGGTATCATCCACCTTAATCGGACGTTGAGAAATCTGCACAGAATTAGTACGGAGAGTACGAGGCGTATAAGTTCCCGTAACCGTAAAACCCTGAATCTGTGCGTTTTGGGTCGGGGCCGCCAGAGTAAAATCCTGCCATTGGGTCAGCATCGTATGCGTCCGAGTCCGCAGTTTAAATGAAGTCAGCAGCTTGGCCTGGCTATCACCCAACTGAATCAACTTATCAGTCAGATCTTCGCGACGACCAATCTGTGTATAACTATTCAAACTCGCCATTGTAGTTCACTCCCTTGAAAATATTATTTGTACAATTCAGGAAACTCCTTTGCCAGAGCCGTCTGAATTGGATTCATTTTCTTTTTCAGTCCGTTACCCCCAAGGTCTTTGGGAGTAGAAGCAGCGGACGTATTGACCACCCGTGTGCTGGTAATCTGCTTATCCCGCTCCTTGGTCACTTCCTGGGCAACCTTTTCAGGCAACTTGGAAGCCACGGTGTAAGCGAAATTAGCCACAGCAAACGGGTCCAGGTTATACTTGGACTTGACATCAAAGAACGATGCGGCATCCGGGTATAACTGTTTAAGCACGTGCTGCATTTGTGGCAATTTGGCGGTATCCTTCCCCTGCCAAAATTCCTGTTCCTTCACGGCCAAAGTCTTTTGCTCTTGGACTTGGTTTACAATTCCGGTAACAGGAGCCAGATAATGCTCAATCATACTCTTGGTCATCTTGGCAACTTCCTTCAGCGTGCGGGTATCCCGACGGGCTTCCTCTTCATCAAAGGACGCATCCTCCGGGTTCTGCCGCTTCAAGTGTTGAATGACCGCATTTTCATCCGCTTCGATCAAGGCCTCCCAATAAGGTTTCTCCTGCTTGGGAGCGGTGGCTTTCTGGACTTCGGCAAATTGACCCTTTAATCCATTAACCACGTCCTGATACGCCTTGATCTGCTGGCGCAGTTCCCCAATCTCATTGGACTGTTTGCCGATCCAATGTTGGGCATCTTCCAGTCGCTTTATTTCTTTCGGATCGGTCTGAGCCGTTTCCGTTTTTTCTGTAGTTGCTGTATCCGCTTCCGGTTCTTTTTCTTCAGTCGTCTGCTGCTCTTCTGCCTTATTTTTCTCACTTTGCGTAAAGCTGTCTACCAGATCATCAATGATGTTACCAACTTCCGTGCTGTCCACAATGCGCTGTGCTTCTGGCTTATTTTCCTCTGCCGCCGTCGTATCCGCTTCCTTTGTAGTCTCCGCTGTCAGTTCCAGATCCGCAACGGGGGCTTTAGGTTCGGGTTCGGCTACAGGTGTGGAAAAAAGATTAGGCTGCTGATCCATTTTTAAGCCTCCTATAAGATTTAATTACTCCCATCAACGTACTTCTTGCAAGCGTTCTTTACCTTTTCCAGCACCTTTCTGGCTTCCGCACACATGCCATGCGCGTAACGGTAGGACGAAAAGTCTTTAATGGGAAAATCCAAGACTTTCCGCTTGATCCCGTTATCATCGCTGACGGAAACCGAAGTCGGGGTGCCGATAATCAAATTCGTCGCAAATAAAACATCCCCCTGAAGAACCTGCTCGACGATCTTCCAACCGTCTGTTTGTGCCATGTCATACAGGCACTTGTACTCAAGTGTTTTCAATTCCGGTTTTTGGTCCATTCTTCCCTCCAGGTTAGATTAACAAATTATCGGGTTTCGGTTCCTCTGTATGCCCGATTAGGTTTTGCAACTCGTCCATAATGTCTCGGGCCACTTCCGGCTTGATACCCAATTCTTTTGAAAATTGCATCTTTCTATCCTCCAGACCGCGACGAACCAACTGAGCGGCCCTGGCCTGTCCCATCTGAGTAAGGCCTTCCAAAGCACTCTTTTCTTTAAAGGTCACCAATCGCTCCAATAAAGATAGTTTCTGCTTTGGCGTAAAATTTGGATCAAGTTTCCAAACCTGATTAGCATCCAACATGGGGTGCCAAACACCGTCGCCAACTGTCGGCTCATTCTCACCAGGAATATACACCGGATTAGTTAAAGTAACTTTATACTGGTCCTGTTTCTCTTTTACGGTTTTGACTATCTCTTGAACTCTGGAACGCTCCTCAACATTGCGAGATGGTTCGCGCCCC
>CAZIAN010000399.1:0-4906 GCA_964537355.1 uncultured Pirellulales bacterium
ATCGGCAAATATGGGTATCTCGTTTCCGCCCTTGGCATCCATCGTCCTCCAGTTGAATTCAGTCGGACGGTTCTGAATTGCAGTCTGTCCCGGCCGTACATTAAAAAGCCAGCAATTCGCACCATAACTGGCTTCCTCACGCCTGTTCTCTGTCCCCCCCGTACCCATGATATAGGTCTTAAACGCTCCCCCATGGCTAACGTAATCTGCCCCTTCCGCCAGTCTCTTCTTGGCCATAGGACATATCAGAATGCCCGCTTTTGTCCGGTACAAATGCCGAAGAGGTACTACCCAGTTCCCGCGAGGCCAGCCAGTTGAGCCCTGGCCCTCCATACAGAAATAGCCCTCGTTGTCCTGGCAATACATCGACCAGATCGAGCCCCATGAGTGCAGGTTCATCTTACACCCGGACGACCTTGCCTGTTTCTTGGCTCGATTTAACGCCGGCATCAATATCGCCATCAGTAAGGCTATAATGGCAATGACAACCAATAATTCTATTAAAGTAAAACCTCTTGATTTGTTCATAGAACCACCTTCCGTTTTCTATAGACATTTCATTATAGGCTCAAATAAAACTTCTGTGACGTGGGCCTCCTATTCAATATATTATTGTACTTCTGCTTATTACCTGATTAATAACATTTACCCAAAATATTATACATCAAATCCTCTTGTACTGTCAATGCAAAAAGGGAAAAAACATAGTTTGACAGGCTGGAAAACAAGCCATTAGTTCCTATAAGACTGCCGCAAAGGCCAAATATTATGGTTTCGAAAGGGCGACCCGTTCAGCATAACTTTTTTTACTTGACCAAAAGATGTTTGATTTGGTATAAATATAGTGGATCATGTGTGTACCCATACGGCCGGGCAACTGTGGCTTTACTGTCTTCCTTCGGGTGCAGTTCTTATATATTTTGCTGGATTTTGCTTTGTGGCAAGCTCGATTTGCAGAATTTGGACCTGTAATATCGGCTTTTGGAATGAAGGAGGTTGTGGCAAGTCTTTCATAAGCGTCTTAGGAAAACGCTGAGTTTATTTATAATTAGAAATATCAATCGGCGATGTTATCTTAACTTTGAAGGAGGATTATTATGTCTAAGAAATTGATTCATTTGTTCTGTTTCGTTTTGATACTCACCGCGGTGCTCCTTAGTACAGTGAAGGCTCAGGATGCAGGTCTTGTCGGATACTGGAAGCTTGATGACGAGGGTACCGGTACTGCGTTTGATTATTCCGGCAATGACCGGCACGGCACAATAAACGGTAATCCACAGTTTGTGCCCGGCCTATTCGGAGAGGCTATGAAGTTTACCGGAGACCCGGATTATGTGACTATAAGCGGTTATAAGGGGCTTCTCGGCGGACACGCCTTCAGCATAACTGCATGGATTAAAACCGCCGGCAACGGCGAGATTGTCGGCTGGGGTAATAATACCGCCACCGAAAGAGTGGAATTCCGCGTTAGCGAGTCCAGACTCCGCGTTGAGCACGGTTCAGGTAACAGGCAGGGCGATACTGTTGTCGGCGATAACCAATGGCACCACGTTGCCCTTACGGTGCAAGAGAACTCCACCATTTCATATCCACAGGTAATACTTTACGTCGATGGTGAAGATGATACAAGGACCGGTACGGATGTTGATGCCTTTAATATCGTCGAGAACTTTGACCTCTCAATAGCGCGCCAGTACAATAGTGCCAACAGATGGTTTATTGGGCTGATGGACGAAGTCCGCGTGTATGACAGGGTACTGTCAGCCGAGGAAATTCAGAATCTGGCTATTCCTCCAATGGCCCATAAACCTGTCCCCGCCGATGGCGCCGTACATTCGGATACATGGATAAGTATTGACTTCTCGCCGGGCGGTGGTGCGGTTTCACACGATGTGTACTTTAGTGAGAATTTTGACGATGTGAAAGCTGGCGCCGAAGCAGCCTTCCTTGGAAATCAGACCGATACCAATTTTGTGGTAGGGTTTGCCGATTTTCCTTATTCCGAAGGCCTTGTACCCGGCACAACCTACTATTGGCGGGTCGATGAAGTTGAGGCCGACGCTGCGATACACAAAGGTGATATCTGGAGTTTTACCATTCCGGCCTATACTGCTACAAAACCAAACCCTCCTGATGGCGGCAGATTTGTTGATACCGATGTAACTCTTACCTGGATGCCAAGTATCGATGTGAAATTCCACAATGTGTTTTTCGGCGACAATTTTGACGATGTTAACAATGCCACCGGAAGAGTCCCTTATGCCGATGCAGAATACACTCCAGGACAACTTGAATACAATAAGGTTTACTATTGGCGGGTAGATGAATTCGGCGGCGCCGCTACCCATAGAGGCGATGTATGGAGCTTTAGAACAGAACCTTTAACATCCATTTATGACCCTGACCTTGTCGGCTGGTGGAAGCTTGATGACGATGGTTCGGGTTTTTTGACAGATTCTTCCGGCAATGGTCATCAGGGCACACTCAACGGCGACCCGTTGTGGGTGGCCGGCTTCGACGGCGATGCCCTGGAATTTGACAACGCCGGTGACTTTGTCAGTATAGATGGTTACAAAGGTATAATGGGTACGAATCCTTTCACTGTAACTGCCTGGATTAAAACCGCAACCAATGGTCAGATGATAAGCTGGGGCAGCACCGGTGCAGGCCAGAGAGTCGAATTTCGGGTCAACGGCGGAAGACTGCGCTTTGACACAAATGGGGGCAATGTCCAGGGCGATACCAATGTACTTGACAACCAATGGCACCACGTTGCACTCACAGTACAGGCAAACGCAACAATCTCAAGTGGAGATATCACATTTTATCTGGATGGTCAGGATGATACCAGAACCAGTTCAGACACCGATGTGTTGAATCTCACTTCCAATTTCGATGTCAAATTTGGTCAGATGTACGACTTTAGCAGCTCAAGATGGTTCATCGGATCGATTGACGATGTCCGCATCTACAGTAAGGTACTGACACCCGAAGAGATTGAGAAAACTATGGCCGGTGATCCCAGGCTTTCCTGGGACCCGAAGCCGGCTCATGCTTCAACACCGAACATCGATGACATTGTGCCCCTTGGCTGGTCGCCGGGGGATTCTGCCGCTTCGCACGATGTGTACTTCGGCACCGACAAAATAGCCGTGACCGATGCCGGCGCCTCCGATACGACCGGTATATATCAAGGCCGCCAGAATACTATAGGTTATTCACCATCCGAACGCCTCGAATACAATCAGACTTACTACTGGCGAGTCGATGAGTATAATGCCGACGATACTGTCAGCAGGGGAAGAATATGGAGCTTCACGGTAGCCGACTTTATTGTGGTGGACGATTTCGAAGATTACAACGACTATCCACCTGACAGGATATTCGAAGCATGGCTGGATGGATGGGACGATCCGACAGTAAATGGCGCTCTCGTTGGTTATGCCGATCCCCCGTTTACCGAGCAAACCATCGTCCACGGCGGCGCTCAGGCAATGCCGCTCTTCTACGATAACAATCTCAAGTATTCAGAAGTAACCTTGCCGCTAACCTCAGCGAGGGACTGGACCAAACAGGGTGTTAAAACATTGTCACTGTGGTTCAGAGGTTATCCGGAAACTTTCAGCACCCTTACGGAACAACCTGCGGGCACTTACACAATCACCGCTCGCAGCGGTGATACCTATGGCCAGAGCGACAGTTTCCATTATGTCTTCAAGCAGCTCTCCGGGCCAGGTTCAATTATCGCAAAAGTAGAAAGCGCAACCAATACCTCCGCCAGTGCCAAAATAGGAGTGATGATTCGCGATACGCTTGATCCGGATTCTAAACACGCATTCACATTCATGAGGCCGGATGGCGGTGTCAGGTTCAACCGTCGAACCGAAGTGTTTGGAACTACTACGAATTCCGTTGAAAATGGGTTGGAATTCCCGCACTGGGTGAAGCTGGAACGCGATGCGGCCGGTTTATTTACCGCCTCTCATTCATCAGACGGGACCAACTGGGTGCCTGTAAATGATTTGAACCTTGGCTCAAGTGCCTCGGTTCAGATGAATGCTACCGCCTATATAGGCCTGGTGGTATGCAGCAATAACACCCAGGAAACCTGCGAAGCTGTATTCTCAAACGTCAGCACTACAGGCAACGTCACAGGCCAGTGGCAGTCACAGGACATCGACATACCACGCAACGACGTTGAGCCGATGTACGTTTCGATATCTAACACCGGCGGTAATTCTGCTGTGGTGAACCATCCCGATCCGGCCGCAACACAGATAGCCGAATGGACCGAATGGAATATCGACCTGCAGGAATTTGCCAACCAGGGTATTAACCTGGCAGATGTCGATAAGCTCTCTATCGGCTTTGGCGACAAGAATAATCCACAGGCCGGCGGTGCGGGCACAATGTACTTTGACGATATCAGGCTATACAGGCCGCGCTAGCAGCCGTAAGCCTTAAACAGAGATTTACTACCTGACAAGTACAGGGGAAATTCGGGGCTTATACCGATTCATTCGGTATAAGCCCTTTGTATTTGATTATGCCCTGAAGAAATCCTTTGCAAAATGTCATTTGACGCGGGGGCGGGCTTCAAATATAATATCTCGAAGTTTTTAGTTTAATCAGAGTATTCGAAATATTTTTTTGGAGAATATATGCTGGCCACTGCCACTGTAGCTGACCTTCTTAGGCCCTATGAGAAAAGGTCTGCCGCCGTATATGATATTACTCTGGTTATTGGCGGTTCTTTGCTCATTGCCTTGTGTGCCCGCATTACGGTACTGCTGCCTTTTAGCCCCGTTCCCGTCACCGCTCAGACCTTTGCCGTGCTGATGACAGGAGCATTGCTTGGCGCTAAGCGCGGCGGCCTTGCCGCTCTGGCATATATAATTGAAGGCGC
>CAZIAN010000400.1:0-1405 GCA_964537355.1 uncultured Pirellulales bacterium
GTTCCACAAGCAATAAGCCAAAGACTGATGCGCAGAGTATGGAGGTACTGGATGACTCCCTCTACCCGTCCCACCAGCCATCGGCCGCACAAAAGACACCTTTATCAAGAGCTGCAAAATGCCAAAATTCTTCGAAAAGTCACCTCTTTCGAGAGCCGAAAAACACCCTGATTTTCAGGTGACATTCTGTCTCCGTTTTATCTCCACATCTATCAAATTTTACGGTTAATGTAAGCACTAAAGCCTAAATATTTGCATAAAAAACTAAGATTTATTTATTCTTATCGGATTAAGTAAACGGAGGAAAAATATTATTAATAATATCACTCCTTTGATGGTATTATTGAAAAACCAAGGGGCCTATACTGAATCAAATCGGTATAAGCCCCGAGTTAATACAAATCTGTAATATCAACTAATCAGTCTTAACTGTTTAATAACCTGATTTACGGTTCTGGTGCAAACAGACGGATATCATCGAAGTACATCATACCTGTACCGCCGGAAACGGAGCTAAGGCCAAGGGTAATCGAATTGACATTAGTAAGGTTAACACCCTGGT
The DNA here is from genome assembly GCA_964537355.1 of uncultured Pirellulales bacterium. Lineage (GTDB taxonomy): Bacteria > Planctomycetota > Phycisphaerae > Sedimentisphaerales > Anaerobacaceae > NIOZ-UU13. Next base: position 563 of record CAZIAN010000400.1, read on the forward strand.
CGGCAAACGCCTGTAAGGGGATATTCCATTGCGTCCATCTCGTTATCGCTGCTACGTCCGGGTTATCGTTATCTACCCTTGCAGTGCCGTTGAGAGCAACGTATAAAGTCTCAGCAGTGTTACCTGAGTCACCTCTGAACCAAATTGTGAGGGTATCGACATCATTGACTGTCCAGTCACGATTTGAAGTCAACGTCAGAGTCGCCTCGGATTTTCCAACACTATTGTCGTAAGCCACAGGCATCGACTGAATACCGCTATTAACAATAGTTTGCTCTGCAAATGGGGCATTAAGGTTACCAACCACAGAACCGTTCGTCGCCGGGTTGTCGAATCCGTCTATCCAAGCAAGGTATATCCTGTTGCTATCCGGTTCATCTTCATTAAGGTCATTGTAAGACTCGAAATCTTCAATTACAAGGAAGTTGGCCGTATTGAAGCTCCAGATCGGACCTGTCCACGGGCTGTCGGCGTTAGCGCTGTTGGCCTCATCGACACGCCAGTAATAAGTACTATTCCACTCAAGCTGCCCGGGCTCATAGCTCTCTGAACCAAGGTTTCCACTGCCTTTTTTCTCAAGTGCACCTGCATCGGCGCCAAAGTAAATTTCATGTGCGGTACCCAAGCCCGATGACCATGTAAGGACAGGTGTTTGGGTGACATCCACAGATCCTTTAGCAGGATTCGGGCTGCCAACGCCGCCTTCGGTTGTAAAGCTCCAGACATTACCTTTGTAAGTTTCGACAACATCAAATTCATCGACTCGCCAGTAATAGGTCTTAGCCATTTTAAGAGTGCCGGGATTATAGCTTGCAGCTCCCTGTACCTGACCACCTGTTGCGT
>CAZIAN010000400.1:1415-4903 GCA_964537355.1 uncultured Pirellulales bacterium
CTTCGTCGAAAGTTTCGCCGAAGTATACCGTGTGCAATTTAGAGGCTAAACCCGGTGTCCAGCTAAGCTGCACATCCACACTTACAGACTCGGTACTATCAGCCGGTTCGGGGAAGTATGCAGTTTTTGGCGCAATACTAAAGCTCCAGACCTTGCCCTTCCAGGGACTATTCGGCTCAGTTTCATTAACCTCATCAATCCGCCAGTAGTAAGTCGTGCCCGGAACAAGGCCATCCGGATATGTGAATCCTGGAAAGCCCAGAGTCAAAGTAGTTGTGGCCTGATTACCCTGAAATGTGCCTTCAGCTCCACTGTCCACATCATCATAATTGTCACCGATATACACATCATGCGATACCGCAAAATCTCCCGGACTCCAGGAAAGGTTCACCCATGTATCGGTAAGCATGTCCCCGTCAGCAGGTTTGGAGCGTGAGGCAAGTGGATAGTCAGAAGAACCAGCAGTGTAGAACATCGTGGCGATCTGTTCATCGGTCAGCACCTCGTCATAGAATACAAGAGCGTCCATCTGACCATCATATTTTCTGCCTGTCCCATTCATCCGACCAAGCTTCAATTCAGCTGCAGCATAAACAATAGGGCCGGCAGTCGGCCAGCTTTCGCTGTTGGCTGCCACAAAGGCCGCGTCCACGCTATCGCCATCCAGGAGAACGTTCATGGTGACATCACCGTCGAGATCGTGACGCAGAACAAGCATGATCCAGGTTTCCGGGGGCATATCCCTGGTGTGGATATTTTGGGTATTTGAGCCATCCTGTCTGGACATAAACTTGAAGTTATCCGTATCGTCACCACTGTGCGTAAACAGACGATAACTGTCCTGTAGACCTCCATCTGCAGCCGAAATGTCAATAAATCGAGTGTGAGCACCGAATTCCACATCCGATTTGACCCAGAGTGCAATCGAAAAATCGCCGGTGAATTGAAAGGCTTCACTGCCGGCAATGTCGATAATTGCACCACCATCTCCGGCAAAATCAACACCGGATCCGAATCTTCCATCAACGTCAAGAGAGTCGCTGCCTTCCAATGTGGCAACATAAAGACCGCTTTGGTCCATTGCCGTGGTCCCACTGGTTTCTTCAAAATCCCACCTCGCAACCTCGACGGCGCTGCAGGCCTGTGAGACCACCAAAACAAAAGAAACTAAATAAATCAATTTCTTATACATAATAATCTTCCTTCAAAAAGAATTAAAAATAACCGCATTTCGGATACACACCAGAATACATACTATAATATCATTTTCAATATAAGAGTTGCTCATTGAAATTCAAAAATACATATTTGCCGCGAAGCACAAAGTTTTAATTCCAACTCCGTGCCGTGCATAATTCATCCTCTATCGATAAACAAAAAAGAATCACACCAGCGGAATGAACTCAAAGCTACAGATGCTCGACTGAGAATACGCAAAATTCGGCCAATATCAACTTTACCATATTACCTAAACTTCGTCAAGGTAATTCTCTTTAATATGTATTAGTATACTCCTTTGATATGGCTGTTGAGAGCTGAAAATTACACCACAATTCCTCGAAAAGTCACTTCATTAAATAGCTGAAAAACATCCTGATTTCCAGGTGATATTATGGCAGCATTTTATCACCACAGATGTTGATTTTGCCGATATCGAGTCCAAAATAATGTCAATATTTTGGGGCAACTCAGATATTTTATGACAATTTTCAGTGTGTAACCAGATTAAGTACATGGACATATTTCATACCTGGGATATGTTATCAATGTTATAAATTGTAATATTGACGGTAGTCCATATTTTATATTAGTTTGAAAAATAGCTCTCTGCATATTTTATAAACACAGGCCAATTCGGGCCGAGAGTGTGGCCTCTTGCGTGTTGTCGGAATGCGATTTCTCCCTTAACTAATGCGGTCTCCTGCAGAGGGAATTCTACAGTACCCAAACCTTCTTTACCCAATAGTTCATAAACCGGGCCTGCATGAACGCCTGCTAAAAACATTCCTTTTGCATCTATCCATTGCCCTTCAAGGTCTGGCGATCCTACGCTAATAAACACCGGCCTTGGAGCGCACAGAGCGACAAGTTGGTGAGCATCAACCGGCAAATCCAGCGCTGTCAATGGTCCTGCATATTTGATAAAGTTCGGAGCAAACCAGTGGTACTCACCGGAAGAAGCCAGGTTTTCTACCTGTTCCCCGAAAACTCTGCGTAGTATTTTAACACCACCAGCCCCGGATGAGCCTATGAATCCTATAGCAATACGTGGTTCGTAGGCTAAAGCTACTATTGCTGCTTTGCCATATCTCGATAAACCTTCAATGGCCAGGCGTGTCGCGTCAACATCGGGATTGGTTTCAAAATAATCCACCGCTCGAGATGCACCCCAGGCCCAGGCACGCAATGCACCCCAGTCATCGAGTTTTCGTGGCAGCCCTTTATTCACCAATCCAATAATCCCTCCCCGAAGCCCGGCGCCATTGTCAGCCTGGATGGTAGTGGGGACCAAAACAGCATAACCCCAACCTTTTTTCAAAACCTGCTGCTGCCATGTTGGACCGTCCTGTTGCGGCCTTTTCCATCCCTTTGGAAAATTCCAGCCAAACTCGATGATAACCGGTACAGGGGCAGTTATCTTTTGAGGAGTAGTGAGGGTCATCTGAATATCAATGGTTATTGCCGAATACTCGGAATTATCCACATGCCCAACAAGCTGTTTTGTGTTGACAGGAAAGTTGCCATTAGCTGAGTCTTCTTCACTAACAATCTCCCAAGCGACAGCCGGTGTTTTTGTGGGAACTCTTCCGTAAATTTCCCGGTCAAAATCTTCAAATATCTCTAATTTTCGTTTCTCCCATTGATCAGCGGTATTGACAACTGTGCCACTCTTAAAAACAAGCGGATCCGGCAACGATGTGTACGGAGTGGCTTTTGACTCGTCAGTATTGGCGGCATTTGGCGCCTTTGGATTTCCGGATGGCCCGGGGCGGAGGTTTGTTATACTTAAACGCTTCATCATTAACTGATGATCTTCTCGGCTCAACCTGCCTATGCGCTCTCTTTCCTCCTTAGACCATTGTGCAAAAATCTGGACTGCGAAAAAGGTACTCAATGCAAAGAGGAGAATTGATTTCTTTATCATTGCCCCATTCCTTTCAGTATTTTAATGACCTGCAAGTAGCGATTCCAATATTCATGTTTCAAGAGCTTCTATTATCAGAAAAGTAGCGATGTTTCAAGTACTTTTGTGTGAAAGAAAACTTCGTATTACGCTGTCAAAATGTCAGAATTCCTCGAAAAGTCACCTCTTTCATGAGCTGAAAAACACCCCAATTTCATGGTGACATCCTGCCGTCATTTTGTCACCATAAATATCAAGGGAACCTCTAAAAATTCATTTTTACTGCGAACGGCTGCAATCTCCTCCGACGTCGTTGTCAGGCCAAACTTCGTCCTCGAGGAAGCTATCGGCTATGCCTGCGGCG
>CAZIAN010000401.1:0-4808 GCA_964537355.1 uncultured Pirellulales bacterium
ACGGCTGCTTAAAAGACTTATCGAACAAGAAACGCCATCATAATAAGGTGAGAAAAAAAGAGTTTGAAAAATTTTGATTTGAGTTTGTTGCGTCCGCATTTCAGATGCTTGTAATGACCGGGCCAATGGATTTTACCACGCAAGATAGCAGTTATAATGCCGGTGGAACAGACCTATCGAGCGCATCGCAAATTTAGCGATAACCTGCACGGCTAAGTTCATCGCCAGATGGCCTGCGGTTGTTGCAATCCCGGCGCCGGTAAATTGAGTTGTTCGCATTTCGAGAAGCGCAGCAGCAACAAGCAAAAGCACTGTTACAGTATAAGGGACAAAAGCTTTCAATATCGGGCCAAGAAAATAATCCGGCCTGAACATCGTAAAAGTCTGGCCGACGGACGTGGTTAATATTGCTATCGGGAACAGGAACAAACCAAAGATAAAAAGAACCTGCAGCAAACCAAATTCAGAATGCAGAATATCATCGAAGGACAAACCCTGTTCTTTGAGCTTTATGTACATGATGATGCACGGCAACTGGACCACCGCCATAGTAATCGAAAAAAGAAAAAGCGGCTTAATGATGTACCATAAAAAGGTAATGCTCGTTCCGAGGTTGATTTCGGGCAGCTTATCTATCTCGAAAGCCGTCTCGTAAATAATATTGAGATAAAAGCCAAACAGCCAGCCCCAGACAGCATAATGTGTTACGAATGCGCAACAGGGCGAACGATTCGTAAAGAACTTAAAGCATACCACGGCAAACACAAAGACAAGTGACGTGACATTTTCCGAGTCGAAAAACAGCTTCCAGTTATCAATAAACACAGCACGGTAAAAACCCGGAAGCGGATCACCTTTTTCTTCAGGCAGTTTGACTTTCTTCGGCTTCTTGTAATTTTCAGAAGGAATTATAAAAAGCTGCCCGCAGTTGGTACATCTTGCGCGTCTTCCGGCGTGCTTATCGGGAAAACCTATTATATCATTGCAACTGGGACAAAAAAACTGGATTGTCATCTGAATCTTACTGTATTTTATTTCTCATCTGATGCGCATCATAAAAAAACACACTGTAAAATCAAACACGCTGCATGGCATCAGTAAAGCATTTTAGATCATTGGCCCATTTTTTTGCCTCCAGCAGGTCAATCTTGTCCTCTTTAACGAGCGACGCCAAATGCCTTTCCAGCGTCATCATTTTTTCGTCGGGTCTGTTCCGGGTCTTTGTCTGTAATTGTGAATAAATCTGCTCGATTTTGCCCGTTCGTATGAGATTGGCGCAGGCGTAGTTGTTGTTGAGAATTTCCATCGCCACAAGTCTTCCTGTCCCGTCCTTTTTGGGCACAAGCTTCTGACATATAATATAAGCAAGCCCAAGCGACATCTGGTTGCGCACCTCTGACTGTCTGCCGGAAGGGAAGTAGTCCAATATTCTTGTTATAGTGCCGGTCGCATCTCTCGTATGCAGTGTGGAAAAAACAAGGTGGCCCGTCTCTGCGGCCATAAGGGTCATGGATATCGTCTCGGCGTCGCGCATCTCACCGACGAATATTATATCGGGGTCCTGACGAAGCATTTCCTTGAGACCCTGGGCAAAGGATGCGACATCCCTTCCGAGTTCACGCTGGGAGGTGATTGAGTATTTCTGAGGAAAGATATATTCGATTGGGTCCTCGACGGACATAATCCGGCAGGCACTTTTTTCGCTGATTCGGTGTATTATTGACGCGATTGTTGTGGATTTACCAGCGCCTGTGATACCGGTCATAAGAACCAGGCCGTGCCGACGAGTGATGATGTCTTTCCAGACGTCATTCGGAAAGCCGATGTCCTCAACCGGCGGTATGTCCAGCGACAAGGCCCGGATTGCCCCGGCCAGGCCGTCGTTTTCCCTGAAGATGTTGATTCGAAACTGAAGTGAGCCGAGTCGATAAGAGCAGTCAATACTGTAACTTTGGCGGAGTTTGCGCAGATTTTCACTACTTAAAAGCGGATATAGAAGCTGCTTGGCCATCTTGGGTGTCACGTTAGGGCCTTTGAGTTTTACAAGGTCACCGTCTATGCGATATGCAGGCGGAGCATCGACCTTGATATGCAAATCCGAGACCCGCATCGCGCCGCGCTTTTCAAAGTATTTCAGCATATCGAGAATGCTCAGCATGCCAAGCTCGGCGGTCTCATACACTTTTGTTGAAACAGAATATTCGTCGGCCATTTTTTAACTCCAATGGTATTAGTCGCTTGTCGGACGTATTTTGTTAATACAAAAAAACGAAAAATTCCTCTTTGTACGAATCTACAAAAGCCTGATAATAGTATATCATCCCAGCAGCTTTTAAGCAAAAACGAAATTTTTAGTGCTAGATATCCCCCTTATCCGTTTATGTGTAAGCTGTTTAATCACGAAGTACTGGAGCTTATAATTATTCAGGCTTTATGTTACACAGAGGTGTTTTATTTCGTTACATCAAGCAGGCGGAAAGGCGGGCTTTGAGGGATTTTTTTGCACGATGGAATCGAACACGGGCCATCTGAGGCGTTGTGCGTGTCATTGAAGCTATCCGGTCATAAGACAATTGCTCGTAATAACGAAGGCGAAGAACATCTTTTTGCTGACCGCTGAGCTGTTCCAAAACCTCCGAGACCTGCCGGAGGCTCTCGGCGTGAATCTGGGCATCCAGGATACTGTCGTTGCCTGCTCGCCCATCGCTTGCTTGACACTGAAGCAGTGAAGTCTTCCCGCTGGTCCGAAGCCGGCTCCGCCTATAATTATCCTGAATCTTGCTCCATGCGATACGATACACCCATGGCCAGAACCTTTGAGACTCTCGTAGTGAAGCAACCTGCCGCACTACCGCAAGCAGCGTTTCCTGCAGCACATCCTCTGTAAGATCGTGATTTAATGTGGTGCGAAAGACGAATGGATACAACCGCTCCCGGATCGCAACAGCCAATTCCCCCATGCTTTTGCGGCTGCCTGAGCGAGCACTGGTGAGTAATTGCTGGATGTATTTAGCATCATTATTCATTATTACGGCCATCACTTATTAAAAGGCCGGTGGCGTGCCGGAAGTAACAGAAAATTTCCCTCGAAACAGGTTTTTTACTCCGTCTGGGCACCCTCCGCATCCGCTATTGAGCCTTCGTCAACTCTTTCTGTTTGCTCCGCCTTCTGTTCTGTACTGTCGAGGACCCGCCAGGCCGGCGGCGTAAGCTCCGGAACAAGCCATTCGCTTTTGCAGCGATGGCACCTGTCCATATCCGGCCTCCTCATCTTGCCGCAGTTTTGACAGGTCACTAAAGTTATCCCCGGCCTCGTAAGTCTGTATGTAATATAGGCCGCCAAACCGAAAGCAAGCGTTCCAATCATCCAGTACAGTCTTGCATTTTCCGAAAGACCGACAACAACCGCATTTTTACTTACCCGCGTCGCAAGCCATATTGAAAATATTATCGAAGGAAATATCCAGCCTAAGGCCCCAAAAAATCTTTCTACGAAATTTCCACTATGATTCCTGCCCTGCATTGCGATAAATGAATTGGGAAGAAAAAACAGTCCTCTGTGTCCAGAGCCAGCTTCAAAAACCGACGCTGTGAAATAGGAACCAAGAGATAGGGCTGGCGGATGAAGGTTCTCCGCAAGATATTTGATAATGGTAAATGTGGATGCCCCGGGCGGCCTGAAGAATACTTCCTGGCTGGAACGATAAGATATGGTACGGTTCCCTTCTTGTGTTGTAAAAATGCTTTCAGCACTTTTGATTTGTTTTCCTGTTTCATCAAAGACAGACAGAGCAAGCGCAGTGCCATTACGAGAAAGGCTTGCTGCGAACATTCCCAAATACTTTCTCTCAATCTTTGAAGGCGATGGATTAACAGATACAGATGGCTCCCCAAAAAACACTTTTTTAGATTCCGGATTTTCTTCGAAATAATGTGTTGTCAAAGTCAGTGGCCAAACCTCGTAGCCCAACAGATCCTGCGGCCTTGCAGGAATGCCGTCTCTTGCGCCAACAAAGTAGGTCCCCGGCCTCGGCAGCCAACCTACGTTGGCGGCACGTCCAGTGCGTCCGGCAACTTCCACAAATTTAAGGCTTTCTGTATCGAGCAGGTAAATTACACCTGATTTGTCAAGGACAAGCAGATACGGGCCTGCTTCACGACCGTAAGCATTCGCTATAATTGGCTTAAAATTGCTACCGTAACCCGCTTCTTTTTTATCATCTTCAGATTTCTTAATTTTTGGAGGTGACCAGTTCATATCAAAGGTTGATTTACTCAATTGGCCGATCTGGATTGGTTCGTAAAGATCGTCTTTTTTAAGTTCAAGCCCTTTAGTTACCGTCTCTTTATTAAAATCAATTTTGAAAAAACGCCTCAGCTTCTTGTCATATACTATGAACTCACGTGATTCTCTTATTCTTCCATACATCCGATTGCGGTCAACAGTAGGCTCGATAAATCGGCCGAGAACTTTATCTGGAGTTTGAGAAACTCCTTCCGGGCCGATATAGATTTGTACCGACTTGTTCAGTATCCTTTTGTCGGGCATTACTTGTGTATCATAATAGCTGTGAACAATTAGTCCCGACTTTTTATCAAAATACATATAATCTCTGTCGGAGCCATAGAAATAAACATTTGAGAGGCGCCCTCCCGGGATTCTCGCTCGAAAATAGTCTAAAATCCCAAAGGGAAGAGAAGGGTCTTGGGACATATATGCGGACACTTGGGAGTGAATAACAACGTTAGGGTCCTTCTCATACTCGTCCGGTACTAAGCCGGATGGATTTATAGGAACACTTCTGACC
>CAZIAN010000402.1:0-4803 GCA_964537355.1 uncultured Pirellulales bacterium
ACCATGATGCAATATTGGCAGTCATATAGTCCCCAACACTACCTTGTAGTACCTTATTGTCATATAGCAATCTTAATACGTCTTTTTCTGAGATAATACCCACTAATCCTGTATCATCAACCACCGGCAGGCCGCTGATATTCTTCTCAACCAATTTTCTTATGGCGTCATATACCGACTTGTCCTTTTCAATGGTAATCACTCCGTATTTCGCAATATCTTTTGCTTTTACAGGTTCGTTTCTATCAAGGACTGCGATGTCACTGGTTGATTGAGCATTGTTTTTATTTGTTGAGAAATCCTTGCTTACCATAATATATCTCCAATATTTTCCTGAGTAACCGATTTAAATATATTACTCGATATTTTTTTACCTTCTTTTATTTTCTTTTAAGGCATTTTCAATATTTTTGATCAACTCTGCGTAATCAAATGGCTTGGTAACATAACCAGAAATGTCAAAGGATGCCGCTTTAGTTATATCCTGTATCTTATTGGACATGGTGCACATTATTACAGGTATGTCCTTTAATTGTCGGTTTCCTCTAAGACGCAAGATCATCTCGTGACCATTTAAGACCGGCATACTAATATCCAGCACTATAACGTCCGGTTTTTCATTTGCAGCTTTCTCCAGCCCTTCCTTACCGTTGATAGCAGTAATAACATCCCATTCACAGTATTGAAATCTGTGCTGAATTGTATCCAGCAAAGCAGTGTCGTCATCGACTACAAGTATCTTGGCTCGGTCAGTCTTTTCTTTTGGCTTAAATAACCCTAACATTTGCGTCTTTGCCTTTCAGAATTCCTTACTTAGACCTCTATTGTTTTGTGCGTTTTAGAATCGCTTTGTAAACTTCTATAGCAATGAGCACATAGTATTTCTGGTACTATTTATTGTTTTCGGCCTAAACCAAATCAAGCAGTCTTAAGTTCTTTTGCCTGATAGTATCGCTCCTCAGAGTTGCAAAGCCATCGAAGACTCTGACGCCCTTCAGGATTTGCTTCTAATCCTATGAACTGTACACCAAGACAGACACTATTATTTTCTGATGCCTGCAAAACTTGCCTAATCTGGGCATCGAACATCAGAGCTGTTTCATAAGGTATAGGTGCAAATTGTAACCTGATAAAATCGCTTTCCTTGAACTCGGATCTCCGAGTAGCGTCAACTGCAATCTGTGCACCACCTTCTGAAATATCAACAATACGACCCTGCCAACAGTTATCCCACGGCACATCGAGATTATCCTCTATCTGGCGACGATGCCAAAGTAGAACACTCAGCTTCATTATTTTACAGATGTTCAAACGGACATAGTTTCTTCTTTTGTATGGCTCAGCCCCGTCAGGCGATCCAAATACCAGCGTACCGAAACTACTGACCTGTGTTGGAGGCTTCAGAGCAACCTGCGTATCACTCACTACTTCGAAAATCCTGTCAAAGGCGTAAGTGTGCAGGATACCTCTTGTTGCTGCGGTAACATTGCAGAGAATCAGGCGTTGCTCATGGTCGGTCAATATTTTGTGCAATTTCATTAAGATACAGAGGCTTAAACAACTCGCTTCTTCAACGTTGGAGAAATCCATTATCAAATCGCAATCAGGCCTGTCAAGGGCAATTTTAGTGACGGCCTGGAGTTCTTCACTCGTTTGAGGTTCGGCAGGTAATTTAACAATAATAATATCTTCTGACCAATTCTCGGTGCTCATTTCGATGTTCCTTTCACAATAGGTTATTATGGCCACGAGCCCAACAATGAAGGGCATTTCAGTTCATTCGTATCAAAACATGATAGTAGAAGATTTCCTGCTATCCTGTTGATTGGTTTCTACTATATTAGACTATTCTAATCAACACCCACCATTGAAGAGTAAAAAAATCCCATCTCTCTATTCCCGAGAGATTAGACATTCTCCATTACTAATAAGGCGTTGCTCTCTGCCTAAATGTTGATTACAAAATATAATAAAAAATAATTTTCTTTTAAATCCTGCAAATCCCTGCTTCTGTATATCGGAGTTGTAAGTTTGCAGGAGCCGCGAATTTCTGTAACTTTTACACATCTAAGACTTATGCGAACCTCTAAAAATTCATTTTTACTTCGAACAGCAACAATTTCCTCCGGTGGCGTTGTCAACAAAGAACTTACATAAACTTGCTTCGTGCGACTAATTGTATTATCTTAGCGGTAAATACCTTAAGGAAGCTTCTTGCTCTGTTATGATATAAAAGGCAAAGCCAGGGGTTTGAAGTGTCCGAGACAATAAAACGTTGACTGGGAAACAGCTTATTTGAAAGAGAAGCAGGATCGCATGTCCAGGCTCAAAGGATTTACGTTAATAGAGCTTTTGGTGGTAATCGCTATAATCGCCATATTGATGGCTGTATTAATCCCCGCACTGAATATGGCCAGGAAGCAGGTACGAGGGACTGTTTGTATGGCGGCTCTAAAACAGTGGGGCTTATGTTATCAACTGTATGCGACAGATTATAACTCCAAGCTTCCGAACTATATGGGCGGTACTGTCAACACGACCTACATGGAGACGCTGCGGCCTTACTACTGCGATACCGACAAGATGCGGACATGTCCAGCCGCCATTAAAATCTCGACGGTCAACCCGACCGGCCTTCAAGCTGAAAGTTATTTTGGGTACACACGTAATGCCTGGCAAATCGATGTGGCTCAGGCAAGCTGGATGGCAGATACCGACTGGGGAATTGGCAGCTTCGGGGAGAATTCATGGATTCGTGATGTACTTGAGTCAAATGGCAGCCGGGATTCTTCGTATATTGGAAAGACGTGGGTAACCATAGATACCAGGAATATTAATGAAATTCCGTTCATTGCAGACGCAAGGTGGAACAACGCCTGGCCGACTAACGATCATCCAGTTCCTGCAACTGTGGCGGCTGAGGAGCAAATGTACAACATAGGCAATTGGTCTCAAATAGTATGCTATGTTATGAGACGACACAAAGACGGCGTTAATGTCTGTTTCGGTGACGGTACCGTAAGGCAGGTGCGAGCTGAGGACCTGTGGACCCTGAGATGGAATCGAGAATCCAGCAGCAGAGATGTTGGCGATGCTCTTGGTTGGATGAGACATTGGTGACGTTCTTTAACGATCGAAAATATCAGATTTTCTCATTCACACATTCCAGATGCGAGACTATAATGAATGTGATATGCAACCAGCGTCGGTTGCTACAGCAAGCAGATGCGCTTCTACTGAAAGCAAAGGAGGTTTCGCATAACTAATGAACAGATTTTCATTATCCTTGCCGGGACTGGCTGCATGCCTTCTGCTCAGTCTGGTTCACCACTCAATGGCGAACTCTGATGCCCCTTATCCTCTTAGCAGCCTCATTTCAGAACTCAAGTGGTCTCCTGTATTAAAGATGAAGGGCTATGCAAATGGCGACAATTGGCCCATTGCCTGGATGCATGATGATTCTCAATTGACAGCCTTCTGTGATGGAAAAGGCTTCTCCAAGGATGATCCGGATTTATCTTTGGGATTTGCATGGATTTATGGAGATCCGCCGGACTTTCGTGCAGAAAACATCAGAAGCGACGCAGATACCCCGACGGGCTGGGGGGCAGAGGGGATAAAGGCCAGCGACATGATTGCGGTTGATGATGTGCTCTATATGTTCGTCAGAAATTACAAGCCTTCGGATTCGGACGATTTCACAAATTCCCGATTGGCCTGCTCTACCGATTATGGTGTGAGGTGGACGTGGGCGGACTGGCATTTTTCGGATACCTTTGGCTGCCCCGCATTTGTACAGTTCGGCAAGAATTATAAGGGGGCCAGAGATGATTATGTCTATATTGCGTCTCAAGCCAACGACAGTGCATACGGCTATTCTCCGGACATTGTGATGGCACGGGTCAACAAGGGTGCCGTTATGAAGCAGAACAAATACACTTTCTTCGGGGGGATTGAGAACGGCCATGTGGTCTGGTTTGCGGATATCGCTAAACGAAAACCGATTTTCACGGATCCCAAGGGCACACAGCGCATAGCGATTACATACAATGCAGGCCTTGGCCGATACATCCTGACGAGTTCGCATCTGACGGGTAAGAAGGCGACGCACACGGCGGCCCTTGGTGTATTTGAGGCCCCTGAGCCATGGGGACCCTGGTCAACGATATATTACGATGATCATTGGTCCGTACAAGACGGCAAGGACTGTCGGACGTATCACCACAGATTTCCCGGGAAGTGGATAAGCGCCGACGGCAAGACGATGTGGTTATTGTATTCGGGTCTGGACTGCGATTTATATTCTTTCTGCGTGAAGAAGGCTGTGCTTGAAGTTGTCCAGAAGCAAAATTAACGAGGACACATTATGAATATCAACATAAAAGCCAATCATATGCGGCACTGGCGGCTTTTGGCCGCTACGGCCAGTATCTTGTTCACTTTGAATCTCGTGGCGACATCTTCCGCCGAGGAAAGCGGTCGGTTCGTTGTTGTGCCGGTCGAGAATCCTCAGTATTGCGGCAACGAACTGTTTCGGGCGTTCGAGAACTACTATAGCCCTCGCATCCGTGAGCTACGTTCGCGGTACAGGCTTGCTGATGTCGTAGCCGGAGAGAGCGATGAATGGAAGCGCATCCTCCTGCTGCGTCACTGGATCAAGTCGAATATTACTATCGACAACGACAATCCCACTCAGACCCGAGGTGATACGTTCGCCATCCTCGATGCCGCGCTCATGGGAGGCAAGTTCCATTGCACACATTTCAGCATTGTGCAGCACGCCGTACTTAACAGTTTCGGCTA
>CAZIAN010000403.1:0-4790 GCA_964537355.1 uncultured Pirellulales bacterium
AACTTTTCTTAAGCTACGGAGGGCAAGAAGGATAGAATATAAAGTGTATCTCTTATTGTTGCCGCTTCCGGTTGCCTCACGCATTTATGGGTACAGGATAACGGAAAGCTTGAGAAGAGTCAAGCTTTTAAATGATTAATGATAATTGATTAATGATTATCAGGTATTTTATATCTCAGATTTAAGATTTCATATTGTGTGTGATGGGAAGGAGAAGGCATCATCGGGGCTATGGTATGTCAAGATATTACAATTTTTCCTTGAACTTCGGTGTGATGAAACAGTATTATATATAGGAGAATAGAGACGGGTTATATTTTCATAGAGTGGTGCGATTATGGATAAGCCACGAGGATTTACGTTAATAGAACTCCTAATGGTTATTGCAATCATTGCTCTATTGCTGGCAATTTTAATACCGTCGCTTCAAAGTGCAACTAAGCGTGCCAAGAGTGTTGTCTGTCAGTCCAACCTCAAGCAAATGGGGATTACCTTTACGATGTACGCCCAGGACAACAACGGCTATTTCCATAACGAGGTAGGGAGTAATCCCAATGATAGCTGGGTAGCGGCGATGCGGCCATATTACAGCCATGAGCCGGAGATTCGTGTATGTCCGATGACGACAAGATTTTTCAGCGAAGAGGTGACCGGCCCATTTGTGGGCTGGGGTGTATATGGTGAAGGAATCCTTCCTAACGTGCCGGACTGGGCAACTTATGGTGACTATGGCAGTTTCGGTTTTAACGGGTGGATTGCCAATGATAACGGGGGTTTTCATCACGGTAAGAACTGGCTGACTCTTGAGGTCAAGGGAGGGAATTATATACCGGTTTTCGTAGATTGCCAGTGGGTTGACGCCCTTCCGGAAGCCACGGATGAACCGCCGGTATATGATGGTCAATGCCATTGGGAGTGGCATTACCACGCCATGCGTAATTTCTGCATAAACCGACATAACGGCAGAGTGAACGGGGTATTTCTGGATGGTACTGTGAGAGCTATCGGTCTTAAGGAATTATGGACACTGAAATGGCATCGAAAGTGGACCGAAGAATCACTTGCAGCCGGTATGCCTGTTTGGCCGGAATGGATGAAGAATTTTAAGGAATATTAACTACAGAATTAGAATCTGAATAAATGCTATCACTTCTTTAGCTTTTCGGAGGAGGAAGTTCCAGTGGCGTTCAATAGTCGTAATTTTCTTAGAGACAAACCTAATGCAGTAAATGTGTGCACGGAGTTCAGCATGATAATAAACACATTTGAAAGGTCGGTAAGATGAAAAAGACAATTTCACTCGTATTGATTTTAATGTGGTGCCTGCCTGGGGAGGCGGCACATGCGGACTTCACATTCGGTGAGCCGACAAATATCGGGCCGACGATCAATAGTCAGTATGTTGAAAGCGCACCATTCATCTCACCAGACGGCTTGTCACTGTTATTCGCATCCGATTGGCCGGATGGTTCGCTGGATTATGACCTATGGGTGACAACACGGGCATCAACAAGTGAACCCTGGGGCGAACCTGTGAAACTCGGCCAAACGATTAACACCCCAGATACTGAGTGGCATCCAAGCATCACTGCCGATGGTCTGGAGCTGTACTTCGATTCCGATCGACCGGGTGGAGAGGGCAGCCAAGATTTATGGGTATCAAAACGTGAAAGCACAGCCGATGAATGGGGTGCTCCCGTCAATCTCGGGGCAACTATTAACACTCCAGAGTTCGAGGAGGCATCGAGCATTTCTCCCGATGGTCTGGTCCTGGTCTGGGACTCTGATCGGCCCGGCGGCTTTGGCAACAGTGACATATGGATTAGTACGCGGAGCACGCGGGACGATTCCTGGGGGCCGCCGGTCAATCCCGGGCCGAACATCAATACACAGGAGCTTGAGGCCACTGCGGCGCTCAGCGGCGATGGCCGGGTCCTGTTCTTTACCGCCTGGCCGTGGCCGGAAGGATATGGAGACTTCGATATATGGATGGCCAGAAAGTCAAACGACGGCACGGATTGGAACACGCCTGTGAACCTTGGGCCAATCATCAATACTGCTGATTCGGAGTATTGCCCGAGTATTTCTTCGGATGGTATGACACTTTATTTCTCGGACTTGCCTATGCCCCGGCCTGGCGGATATGGCCTTGAAGATATATGGCAGGCGTCAATCATTCCCATCGTTGATCTGAACAGCGATGGTATTGTTGATGCTGACGATATGTGCATCATAATTGACCACTGGGGTACAGACGATTCACTTTGTGACATTGGCCCGATGCCCTGGGGTGATGGCATTGTTGATGTTCAGGACCTGATCGTGCTTGCTGAGCATTTGTTTGAAGAAACTGCACCCGCTGAGGTTGAACCGGCCGAATAGACAGCGTTCTACAATGACCAAACAAAAGCCGAAGGGTATCTGAGGTAGGGTCGGGAGATTTTGAGGCAAGTTAGAGCAAAAAAAGCGAGATATCCCGCCGGGACGTGAATATGCTATTTTATACCATTCTTTTTCTTTTGAGCAGGCAGCCGGAAAATGTTATGACGAGGGTGGCTCTTTGTACCTATGAGTCAAATTAAAGCCAATAGCCGCTTGCTTGTAGAGCATAAGCCCTTATAATGATGGTATATAGGGTGAGGTTGTTTTGAACCGCTTAAAAAATGTAAGAAGCCCGGTTATGATTGACTGGGGTGCCCCCCCCCTTGTGGGTAAATATGGGTTAGGAGCTTAGAATGGAATTGGCGATTCGCACGGAGCATCTGACGAAGATCTACAGCCAGCGGCTTATCGCGGTCAACGATATGAACCTGGAAGTGCCGCAAGGAGCAGTCTTCGGACTCTTAGGTCCTAACGGTGCGGGCAAGACGACAACACTGCGTCTTCTGTTGGGGTTGCAGCGTCCGACAGCCGGCCGGGCCGAGGTCTTCGGCAAATCGTGCGGGCCGGACGCGGTTGGTGTCCGTTCTCTGATTGGGTATCTGCCCACAAATCCAAAGCTGCCCGGCAACTTACGACCCATCGAATATTTAGACCTTCTCGGCAAGCTGTCCCGTCTGCCGCGGCAGGTCCGCAAGCCCCGGATATCGGCGCTGCTTCGCGCCGTGGGGCTGCTTGGGGCTACCGAACAGCAGATAAAGACCTTCTCGACGGGGATGTGCACCCGGTTAGGGATTGCCGCTTCGCTTGTCGGCGACCCGCCTTTGCTGCTGTGGGACGAGCCGACCGCGGGGCTGGACCCATCGGCGCGGCGATTTACATTAGACCTCATCCGCGAATTAGGAAGGACCAAGACGGTCGTGGTCGCCACGCACATTCTGAGCGATATCGATCAGATCTGCGACCATATAGGGGTGATGCATGAAGGGCGCATGATCTTCGCCGGTTCGATGCAGGATATGAAACGCCATCTTCGCCGCGATGACTTCACATTGGAGCTGGAAGGCGGCGATGAGGATATCCAGCATCTGGCCCGGGAGGCGGCGAAGCTCGATGGGCTTGACGCACGCATTGGCGCCGGTGATACATTGGTCGTTGGGATTGCCGATGGGCACAGCCGGAGCGGTGCGCTGGCAGAGGTGCTCAGGCTTGTCGACGCCGGCAATGTCTCGCTCCAGGCGATCTATTCCGGTCATAATGCGACTGAGAATGCTTATTTACAATTATTGCAAGAGGATGAAGCGCATGGATTCGGCAGATAAGATATCGAAACTCGGGACACGCATGATGCCTTTTCTGGCGATTCTCCGGCAAGACCTGGTAACGTTGTGGGCTAGTCGGCTGGTTCGGCTTTGGCTGGCAGCGACGGCACTGCTGACCTTTCTCTTAGTTGCGGTGAACTGGGCTCAATTTCAAGATGCGCCGCTGATCGCATCGCTGTTGTTTCCATACTTAGTCTTTCCGTGGTTTCTTGTGGTTGTAGCTCTCGGTGTAAGCCCGGTGTCTGGCTCTCGAGCCGAGGCTTTGGCCGATGGGATATTGAGCCGTCCGGTTGGCCGGTGCGAATACCTGTTAGCCACGTGGTCGGCCCGTGTGCTGGTGGTCTTGAGCGTTTATTTAGTGGTGGTTGTCCCGGCGATTATATTGATTACCTTAGCCAAACGGCCGGTTCAAGAGGATTCGGTAACTGTCTATGGAATTGTCAGCGCCCTGTTTGTTGTGGGCCTAGTGCTCACTTTCCTTGTGTCGCTGGGATTTCTCATGGGAGCGCTGATGCGGAAACCGCTGTTAGCAGTAGTGGTGCTTATCTTTATCTGGTACCCGATAAGTCTTATCCTGAGTATTTTTTCTCTTGAGCAGTTCTCGCCTGTGAGCCTTAGCCGGGCGGTATCGACGCAGCTTCGGCAGAGTTGGCGGCAAGACGAGGACCAGGCGAATGCCACGGGCACTATGCAGGATATGCAACAGTTTTCTGAACAGTTCAGCAGCTTCCTCAATCGGCTCTCAGGGGAGCCGGCAAGACCAAAGACCTCCAAAACCGATTTTTTCGAGACTAAAGAATTTAAGGATTTCTCGCTATTTCGCGTAACTTTGGGGTATGGGCTGCCGACACTGGCGGCGGTTATTTTGGCGACGCTATGCTTTTATTGGCGAGATTTGTGATATGTTGCGGCGAAGGTCTGATGAGCCGCAGGTATGAAACACTCCGGCGTTCTGAGCTTCGTCATCTTAGAATATTCTCTGAAAGGAAGGTTAGTCTGTGTGTCTATCTTTAAAGATAATTGATTCGTTTTTCAGAATGCATAATATGAGGTCTGCTCTGCTGATAACACCAGCCAACTTACCATGAT
>CAZIAN010000404.1:0-4763 GCA_964537355.1 uncultured Pirellulales bacterium
CGGAGGTGTGCCGAACCTTATAGCCATCGAGCAGGATGCTACCGGCGACGCCAAACAAATCGCTCTTGCCTGGGCGAATGGAATAGGCGGCGCACGCGCGGGGATTATCGAAACAACTTACAAAGAAGAAACCGAAACGGATTTGTTCGGTGAGCAGGTTGTCCTTTGCGGCGGCCTGACGGCGCTTATCAAAGCCGGATTCGAAACGCTCGTGGAAGCAGGCTATCAGCCGGAGATTGCTTATTTCGAATGTATGCACGAGGTAAAACTGATAGTTGACCTTATGTACGAGGGCGGGATGAGCTATATGCGGTACAGCATCTCCAACACCGCCGAATACGGCGACCTGACCCGCGGGCCGAGAATCATCACACCACAAACTAAAGACGAGATGAAAAAGATATTGTCGGAAGTTACGTCCGGCCAGTTCGCCAAAGAATGGGTCAACGAATATAAGACAGGACTTAAAAACTTCAATACCCTGTACGAAAAAGACCACGACAGTCAACTGGAAACGGTCGGGCGAAAACTGCGCGACATGATGAAGTGGATTGATTCGAAAAAAGTCTAAAAGCAAAAAGCTTGTTTCGTGAATCCTTGTTCGCCGAACGTACGAAAGGCCAGAGGGAAGATGTCATGGGACGGATAAATTCAAAGCAAATCAGGACGGTCTGCGTGTGTATCTTCACCGCTTTGGCTACGGTCGCTTTGCAGGCGGGCTGTTCGACTGTGAGTCCATGGACGAAGGCCCGGCATCGTTCCCATCAGGCGAGACTTTCGGCGCCCTATGACGGGATAACAGTAAAGCAGAGTATTATTCAAAACACAGTGCCTTTGATTCAAAGGCTGAATGACCAGTCACAAGCCGACTTGGCAGCGGCTGAGATGATTAGCCACAGTGAGAACGTCGTTGTCTCAATGGGACAAAGCAAGGATGGTTATCAAACATGGTTCAATATGGTTACTTTCAGTGAAAATGAGCTGAATGTGGTCCGTAAGTATTTCTTCATTGTCGATGACAAGACTAAAAGTATTCAATTCGAACCCAACCAGGGCCTTCGGTTTGACTGCGAAGTTGAATTGGAAAAAGAAGTGTTTGCGGATCCCGACACGAGTGACAATGCAAGAAAAATTGAGATACTGCGCAACGTCTTAAATTATCTTCGCAAGGATATGGATGAGCTTCGCGATGATCCGGATTCGCCCGACCAGGACAATAGAACGATTGATATTTGCAGGATGCTCATAAACCAGACATTCGATATGATTTTGCGTGAACTAAACAGATCTCCCGTACTTGCATCGAGACTTAGTCAAGCCGGGGGTGTTGAATTCAATCACATTAATTTTGGCAAAGGCAAAATCCAACTGATCGTTAACGGGGATATTGCAATTGTCAAAATCCGCCTGGGCGCATTTGCGCACATGATTGAAGCACAACAAATCAAACTAAAAAAAGAGCGGGTCCATAAGCCGAGTTCTGTATTTCGCCGATAACGGCGAACGGCGACCATTTATCTTGACCAACTGTTGCCAGTTGGCTCTCCGGCACCCATTTGAGTTTGCACTCTGAAAAGATGCCCGAAGCGACCTACCCGCCGGCCGAGCGGTAAGCTTAACCGCTCATACCCGGGCCGAGTAACCGGCCACTTGGTCTTGCAGGCGGTGGGGTTTGCCCTGCCGGCGATGTCACCAGCGCCGCGGTGCGCTCTTACCGCACCATTTCACCATTGCCTCCCGAACTCACAAAGTGAACTCAAGATCGGCTGTGTATTTTCTGTGGCACTTTCCCGCGGGTTGCCCCGGGTGGCCGTTAGCCACCACCGTGCCCTGTCCTGCCCGGACTTTCCTCCGGAGAGCCAAAGGCGCTCCGGCGGTCGCCAGACCCACTCTTTTAATAGATTATTTACTTTTTGATGTTCAATTATCAACTACGATTTATTATAGCAAAAGTGCGTTTTATTGTCCACTCCACCCTTAAAGTTGTGATATAATATTGCTATGAAGGTTATGAGAAATCGTACAACATTGAAAAAGATGACCAAAGAATACGACTGCTATGTTGATGCATCGCCCCGGGAAAGGGTCAGTTTTGTCTGGCAGCTCACCGCTGAATTATGGTCATTAAAGGACAAACAAAATGTTGAACAAAGATTACAAAGTTCGTTATCTTACTATTTCGATATGTTTCCTGAAATGCTCATCATCGGTTTCGGGGAAATCATTTCTGAAGTGGACGCCCCGGCTTTCCTGCCGCTGTTGCGCTGACTGTGCCATAAGAAGACAGACTGTCAGCATATTCTGGCATTCCCAGCCATCGGGCGAATCAAAGATTTTGTCCATCACATAGCGCTGCCAGAAACTGATAATTTCCTGAGTCTCACCGAGCAATTGCGCCCAGCGAGTTATGCCGAGATTTCGCCACATAAGGGCCCGAAGTGAATTTCTGACATCGTCGGCATCCAGACGGGTACGGTCTGAATGCGGTATTCGATATTTTATCAAAGGATGCTTAAGATGCACCGCGCTGGCTTCTGTTCCCTGGGAAGCAGCTTTCCCTGCCATTTTGCCGAATACCAGACCTTCGAGCAGTGAGTTACTGCCGAGCCTGTTTGCGCCGTGCAGACCGGTGGAAGCTATTTCACCGCAGGCGTAAAGATTCTCGATACTTGTTTTTGCCAGGCTGTCGGTCTTTACTCCGCCTATCATATAGTGCGCGCTGGGCCGAACAGGAATAAGGTCGTGAGCGATATCTATGTCGAAGCTTTCGAGAAGCTCGTTAATGTGCGGAAACCTTTTAGCAAAATATGCTTTATCGATGTGCCGAACATCGAGATAGACATGTGTTGTCTCGGTTTTTCGCATCTGGGTAATGATGGCCCGGCTTACAATGTCACGAGGGGCAAGCTCTGCGGCCTCGTCAAAGTCCTTCATAAAACGCTGACCTTTGTTATCCAACAGAATCGCCCCTTCGCCGCGAAGCGCCTCGGTAATCAAAGCACGTGTCGCACCGGCAATGTAGAGCGTAGTCGGATGGAACTGCACAAACTCCAGGTCCCGCAATACGGCACCGGCCCGGTAAGCCATAGCAATCCCGTCACCGGTTGCAACTTCAGGATTGGTGGTTTCACGGTATAGCCGTCCGGCCCCACCGGTCGCCAGGATCGTATTTGCCGCCCAGATTATTTGTGGACTCCTGTGATTATCGTGACCGACGATTCCTATGCACTTGTTTTCTTCGTTGGTGAGCAAATCGACAGCGAAGAAATTTTCCATTATCCTGATATTCGAATTTTGCCTGACTATTTTTATCAGTGCCTCTGCGATTATCCGCCCTGTTTCATCGCCGTGGGCATGAGCAACACGAGGATGACTGTGGCCGCCTTCGAGTGTAGTGGCGATCTGCCCGTCAACCAAATCGAATTCGGTATCCCACTGGAGCAGTTGCTCTATCAGCAACGGCCCCTGGCGAATGACAAGGTCAACTATGGCCTCATCACATATCCCGCAGCCGGTCTTAAGTGTATCGGCTATGTGGGATTCAAATGTGTCCGCTTTACTCAACACCGAGGCAATGCCCCCCTGGGCCTTGGCGGTGTTACTGTTTCTTATGGTATCTTTGCAAACAACAATGACATTGCAGTGCTCAGCCGCTTCAATGGCGGCCCGAAGGCCCGCAATGCCTCCCCCTATCACCAGGCAATCCGTAAAAAGCTGGTGCATCGAGATAGAATCGATATTTACAAGATAGCGCCTAGGCTCGGTATGCGCACCATCCTGTGGTTTGGGTCCCTGTTTATATTCCGGCTGAACAGTCATAAGTATTACCTGTATATATATTCTCTTGAACTACCGCTAAGGTTCGATAGTTTTTGGGTTCTGGTTTTTAGTTTTTCTTACGACCCAGGACAATTTCGCTCTTGAATACTCTTTTGTCTTCGGCATATTTAAGTACAAAGTTCTGGAGCTCTTTTGTAGGTGCCGTTAGAATAGGCTTGTCCTCAATGAACGTATGTTTGACGGCGTTCGGCTCTTCATTGAGAAGTTTCTTCATCTCTTCATCGTTTGTTAAGCACATTTTCAACTTACGCCCGATGAAGTCTATCTTTATAAACGTATGGGCCGGTATTAAGAAAAAAGAATTATAAGGCAGCTCTGACTTGTTCGGGTCTTCCATTTCCCTTGGCGGCTCGCTCGGATAAACATCTAAAAAGAGCCTGTTCTGCAGCCTGACCAAGTGAGCAGCAAACGAGCCTTTTTTGCCTTCCTCATCAGAAAAAACCAGGTTGTATGCATTATTCGGTTCTTCAATACGATTGAATTCCCACGTAGTTTCAGGGCTGTTGGGGTCATCCACCCATCTGCCGAGCAGTTTTTCTTCAAACACTACATCCTTTTCAGTATAAAGCGGATGCAGCGACATGACAGGCACGCATCCTCCTAAAAGAGCTGCCAGCATGTAAAAAAGTGCCTTTTTAGCCCGCCCGTCGGAAGCAATTCTCCGGATACTCATTTTTCGGCCTCTTTTGAAATTTACCATTTATCAGACGACTATTGATTATTTTCGATTATCAATTGTCAATTGTCAATTGCAAAGAAGGCTTAAAACCGATAGATTGCAAAGTTTAGAATTTAAACAGGCTGTTAACAACTTTGAACAAGGAGCAGATACGTTGGAATTAGATCTATCGGGCTGGATTATTGTGGCGCTCAGTGCTATGATGATTGGGATTTCAAAGACGGGGATACCCGGGGTCGCAATC
>CAZIAN010000405.1:0-2352 GCA_964537355.1 uncultured Pirellulales bacterium
TCTTCGGCCGGCTCGATTTTATGTAAGCTCGATGCCTCAAAACCTGATACGAGCTTCTCCAACCTGGCGTAATCATTTTTCTTGACCCATCCTTCCAGAATAACAGTATGCTCAGTGGCCGGCACATTATCTTTAGTCTGTTCTCTTTCCAACAGATTCTTATAATGGTCATATAGAATCCCGAGATTGAGCAGACTTTCCGACAGTTTGGCGGCATCTTTGGCCTGGGTCTGCAATTGTTTTTGTGCCTGCTGGAGCTTTTCACTGTGTTCGTTAATCAGCCTGGAGACAGTGCCTCTCATCGGCTCGAAGCTGACGGGCTCGAATTCGGCCGAGCGTAACAGCTTCTGGATTGCCTCGGCGTTTTCCTTTAGAGCGACGATAAGACAGGCGCTCCTGCTGATTCCGGTCCCTATTTGCTGTATAGCGGCGCCGGATTCACTTAGCTTTTCGCGTATGTGCTCAAGATGCTGGTTCGATATCAATCCGGCCCAGCAGGCGGCCTTTTGAAGCCGGCCGATTTCTTCTACGGGAGTTTTGAAAGAGGCCCAGGGCCTGAGCATCTGCAGGGTGCTCTGGATGTTTTCGATTTCACCCTTTGTTTTTTCCATTGATGCTTCGAGATGCTCGCTTTTGTCAATAATCTTCAGGATTTTGCGGTCTGAAACAACCTTGTTGTATAAATGCTCGTCGATGACGGTACGCGGAGAGAGAATGGCGGCAAGACCTTTTTGTGCTGTGGCGTAATTTTTAAGAAATGCAATGCTCTTTTCGAGCCTGTTTAAGAGTGTTTCGAGGTCTTTTGGGCGTTCTGCTGAGGCGCTAAGCTCGGGGAAATCTCTGCGGAGAATTGCCTCTTCGGCATTGAGGATATGGCAAATACCTCCACGCTGTAGTTCTTCGAGAAGCTCGGATGCCTGAGTGCGATGACTGGCAATTATGATTTTCGCCATTTTGGCAATGGCCATAGTTAGCCTCTTAAGTAATCCATTACCTTGGCGGCCGCTGCGGCCATTCTACTACCGGTTTTATCACGCAATTGCTGGCGCTGCTGCTGTGCCTGTGCCTTTAGCTGCTCAACTTCGGCGCTTGCCTGCGAGTGGGCTTCGGCAACGGCAGCGTCGATTGCCTGTTTCCTTTGCTGGGTGGCCTCGTTTGTTGCTGCGAGCCGATTCTCCCGGCCTTTTTCAGCCTGCTTTATCGCATCAGCTTTGGCCTGTTCAATAATTTCATTGGCCTTTGTTTCCGATTCTTTGATTTTCTTTATCAATTCCATTTCAATACCACCAATTGCTTCCTGCTATTAACAACCCATTTTAGAATCCGATAAAATATATTATTATTCAGCAAATGACAACAAATAACTCAAAGTTTTTTTATTTGCCCTGTCTCAGCAACTGCCTTTGCCGATGAATCGTTCTACGAAGGGTACATTTATATGAGTATCAAGTGCACTGCGGCAGCGATACGGCGGACAGAAATATATTAAGAATCTTTGTCGGGGTCGTCTATGAATCCTTCTTCGGTCAGCATCTTAGTCTCTTGTCTTGCTTTGTTTATGATTGATTCGGCTGTTTTGTAGATTTCTTCCCGAGTCAGGACTTTTTCTGCTATGCCCTGCTCGATTGCCTTTGTACCTACTGCGGCGGCCTCGCGTGGGAACACTTCCCATTCGTCCATTGTGGGGATTATGTAGTCTTCACTCAGGCCCTTGTCTTCGGCCGTTTTTGCCAGTTCCATCGCTGCTGCAATACACATTTCGTCGGTTATTGTTTTGGCTCTGACATCAAGAACTCCTCTGAAGATGCCGGGGAAGCCGAGAGAATTATTTACCTGGTTCGGGAAATCGCTGCGCCCGGTGGCGACAATCCTTGCGCCGGCTTTTTTTGCCTCCCACGGCCATATTTCTGGTATAGGATTGGCGCATACGAAGACGATGGAGTCTTTTGCCATTTTTGAAATCCACTGGCTGTTAACGGAATTCGGCCCGGGTTTTGAAAGTGCGATCAGTACATCGGCACCCCGGAGTGCTTCGTCGATTGGGCCGTTGAAGCACATTTCGTTGCTAATCCGGCAGATATTTGATTTTTCCTTTAGAGATGGATTATCATTAATATCGGTGCGATTCTTATGGAGAGGGCCTTTGCTATCGTACATAATACATTTTTTCGAATCGGCCCCGGCCCGGAAAATAATATCTGATATCCTGATATTTGATGCGCCTGCGCCCATAAAAACGATTTTTACGTCCTCGATGTTTTTGTCGACGACTTTCAAGGCGTTAACGAGGCCGGCAAGGGTGACGGTTGCGGTGCCCTGCTGGTCGTCGTGCCATACCGGTATCGGGCTTTC
>CAZIAN010000405.1:2452-4750 GCA_964537355.1 uncultured Pirellulales bacterium
GTGTTCCATTTGCAGGTCATTTCGTAAACCTTTTCGGGATTTTTGACGATATCTCGGCAGGGCGAAGCGACGCCGGGGCTGTACCATACGTCAAAATCGCGCAGATCTTTCACGCGGCATTTAGGGGTTACGGCTATTTTGCCTTTGTAATATGAATGGAGCTCTGAAGCTATTTCCTGTGGTTTGTTTGCTTTTGCCAGGAGTTCTTCTTCGTTGTATTCCATAGTTTCAACGCCACTTTCTGATTAAAAAGTGAGTATTCTATTGTTATCGTTCATTTGTGTCAATACGTCATTCGAGAGTGTCGGGAGTTTTCCACTGGAAGGCGTCGGGGCCTGTGCCGATGGTTGGGAATGACGAAATCCGCAGGCGGGCGCAGCCCATCGGGACCAGAGTTACGATTTCGGCCGGCTCGTCTGATTTTGCGGGGCTCGGCTGGAGCAGGCCGACAAGGCCGAGGTTGTCTTTCTGCCATTGGGGTATTTTTTTGGCTTTGGCGCGCAGCTCGATTGGAGTGGCATTCGCTTCGAAAGGCTGGTTGTCGCTTGGCCAGGACTTGCGTACAAGCTTAAACGACGAGGCAAGGTCGCTCTCGTTCAATATCAGGCCATAATTCCAAGCGGTTGTCGGGTGTATTTCCCATGCGGGCCATTTTTCGGTGCCGCCGGCTTTAACGTATTTTTCGCCAATCTTCAATGAGTAGGTAAGAGGACCGCGGTTGACCGAGACGCTATTGTTGTTTTTCGTCCACTGGGTCAGGGTGATTTTCATTGCGAGGTTAAGGTTGACTGTGTCGCCGTCGGCCCACTTGCGGTCTATCATAATGTACCGGCGGGGGCCGGCTTTGATAGATGAGGCTTTTCCGTTGATTGACAGCCCGGGATTTTCGCACCAGGCGGGCACGCGGAGATAAAGCGGGAAGCGAACGGGCTTTGGTGTTTTTATGGTCAGATGGATTTTCTCATCGAACGGGTAGGTTGTTTTTTGTGTGATTGTAATTTTAGTGCCGTCGCCGACCTTTGCGGTAACCTTCGAAGGGGCGTATAGCACTGCGGCCAGGCCGTTGCCCGGGGTGGCCATCCAGAGGTGCTCGGCGTAATAGGGCCAGCCGTGACCGGTGTTATGCTGGCAGCAGCGGTGAATGTGCGGATTGAAAAGCAGCATAGGCCCGCCGTTTTGAAGGCCGGGTGATTTGGTAAGCTTATCGCAAAGTATCATATTCGGCGAGGTAAGATAATGCAGGGCCTTTAGGTCTGGTGTGAATGCTGCGGGCAGTGAGTTGAACGTTACGTCCTCGCAGCGGTCGGCCCATCTGGCGTCGCCTGTGATGGCCAGCAGTATTTCATGGGAGAGCATCATCTCAACCATGCCGCAGGTTTCGACGGCCTGGCGGGGGTCGGTGAAGCCGGGGCGGCAGTTCTCATCACCTCCGAACATTCCGCCGGGCACCTGGCCGTACATATCGCGGATTTTTCGCCAGTTGCGTTCGGCGGCCCAGAGGTGGTTCGGGTCCTTTGATTGTATGTAAAACGTGGCGGGCTCACCGAAGCCCTGTGACATATTGACGTTGTGCCAGTTGATTACGTCCTTTTCCCATTCTGCGGTGTGGCTGTGGACTTTTTTGGCAAGGTCGAGCAGGAATTCATCGCCGGTGCGGTTGTAGAGCCAATATACGCTGTAAAGTAAATCACCGCCGCGCATCTTGGGCCAGTAGCCCACGAGGAACTGTTCTTCGGGCACGGTGGTCAGGTACTTCATATAGTTGGTCATCAGCTCGATTACCCGTTTATCGCTGGTGAACTCGTAGTAGTTTTGGAGGCAGAAGAGCATTATCATATTGGGCCAGAGGTCTTCTCGGCCCTGCAGGCGGGTGGCGGCGCCTTTTCTTCCCTTGTCGGGTCCGAACCAGCCGTCTTCCTGCTGGCTTTTGAGCGCGGCTTCTATCCAGATTTTTGATTCGTCTATCATGCGCCGGTTGCGGAGGATGTAACCGCAATTGCTGAAACCCTTTAGCCAGTAAACAGGTTCTTCCCAGCCGTGGTCGCCTTCGCCGGCGGGGCTAAGCCATGCATTTTTTTCCTTTATTAAGAAGCGGCTTATCTCGGTAAGGTTTCCGTGGAAACCGTCGGCCTGAAGCTCAAGCTGTCTTCGCACCCAGCCCTGCGGGGCAATTGCGCCTACGGGCAGTTTGATAAGGGGGCTGGGCAGCAGCGGGGGGCGGTTGCCGATATAGAAATCGTTTTTCAATTCGGTGTTTGGTTTTTCAACAACCTCGATTTTGCCTTTTGTGAAAAGTGA
>CAZIAN010000406.1:0-1272 GCA_964537355.1 uncultured Pirellulales bacterium
TCCAAATTGAATTAGTCGATATGCCTCCGATTACAGCCGACTACAGCGCTCCGGGGCAGGTCGGAACGTACCGCAACTGTGATTTAATTGCTATTGTGATAGACCTATCGGCAGACGTGGAGGAGCAGTTGCTTATTTGTCTGGATTTTCTCGAATCGCGCAGCCTGCTTCTTGGCAGTGAAACACCTGAACACGACAGTCATGGTAATGCGCTCGGAAAAAAGGCGTTTTGCATCTGTACAAAATCCGATATCGCCAAGACCGGTGCTCTTGAGAATCTTAAGAAGTTATGTACATATCCGTTTGAATTTGTCGAGGTCTCAGCCGTGAGCAATGACGGGCTTGAGGGACTGGCGGAAAAACTTTTTCGGCTTTTAGGGATAATCCGCATATATTCCAAGCCGCCGGGCAAGCCGGCCGATATGACGGATCCGTTCACACTTCCTGTCGGCTCTACTGTTATGGACCTTGCCACGACTGTACACCGGCAATTAGCAGAAAAACTCAAGTTCGCAAGAATCTGGGGGACCGGTGTTTATGACGGGCAAAACACACAACGGAATCATGTCCTTAACGATAAAGATGTTATTGAGTTGCATTTTTCGTAGCTGTTAACTACAATATTCCTCGAAAAAAAGAGAAGAAACTCTTCAAGAAAAGGTGCTGTTAATTATGGAATGTAATAAAGAACAAAATTTAAAAAATTGTAATTGCTCATATCCCGGTTGTGACAGAAAAGGAATATGCTGTAAGTGTATAAGCTATCATTTATCGAGCAAACAACTGCCCGCATGCTGCTTTCCGAATGATGTTGAGAAAAGCTACGACCGCAGCTTTACGGCCTTCGCCAAGGCGTGGAATTTGTAGGCATTAGAACATCACAATAAATTGCGAGTTCAAATATGATTAAAAAGGCCGGGCCTTGTTTGGCCCGGCCTTCTGGATTATATGGCGTTTGGATTTGTCTGTTATAGCTCTACGATCCCAGGACTTGTGACCACCTCATAGTCCGGCGGGATGTTTGGCTCGAATATGTTCGGATCCTGCTCTACATTCCACTGGAACTGGTCCATTACGTTCTCTGATTCCCACACCTCACCTTCATGCTCGGCACTCATTTTACTTTCATACAGAACGGGATACCCTGTTTCCAAGCTGACCCACAACCGGAATTCCACTTGAAGATTTTTGACCTCTCCCGGTGAGGGGCCAAAGCAAGCTGGGTCGATAGTCTCAATGCCCTCACACAACACTCCCTCAATGGTTTTCCGC
>CAZIAN010000406.1:1282-4745 GCA_964537355.1 uncultured Pirellulales bacterium
CGCCCGAGTTTCATGTGCTCGCCGGACAGGATTTTCTGTACAAGAAAACCGGGATTCGTCCAGGCATTGCGCCACTCCAGGAAGAGCCCATTTTCACTTTTCCTAAATGTAATAGTCTGGCAGAGCTTGAGCAGGTGAAAAACGTCTGTGAGAGTATCTGTGTCGGAGTCTGTGAAGTCTACATAGCCGGTTCTGATAATTTGCCCATCTTTGTAGAAGTCCCTCCGGCAGTATGTCGGGGAGGTGTATGTGATTGAATAGTCATCTTCACTGGATGGACTGAGATCCGTACATCGGACGATCAACCCCCGGCTTGCTCCCACTTTCCTGACGACTTCAGCCCAGACGACGCCAGAAGTCTTTTCGGTACCGACGAATTCTAATAATCCCATGACAACCAGGGCAATAATCACCGCAGCAGCGGCCATTTTTGATGTTTTACTTTTCATAATTGTTCTCCAAATATTCGGCCGGGGAACAGCCGAATTCTTTTGCTTAAATTTTTCCAGATGTTCCAGAGCGCCAGCAAGGATTCTTTTATCTGCGTCGGAGCTGGTCGTAACATCTGATTTGTTAATAAGCTCATTTATTCTATCTGCAGGTTTCATTTTTCCACCTCATGTAAAATCAGCCGCAGTTTATCGAGTCCATAGCGGTAGCGACTCTTAACCGTATTGTTTGAGATTCCAAGCGATTCAGCGATTGCTCTGAATGTCATTTGAGCCTGGTGCCGCAGCATTATTATTTCCCGCTGGTCGTATGGAAGCCGGGCCAAGGCGTTGCTTAGCTGCTGCAACTGTTCATTGCATATAATCGAGTTTGTCGGCTCATCTGAATCGGAACAAAAAGATCCTGACTGGTCCAAACCTACGTCCTGATGATGTTTTGCCTTGTTTGTGTTACGTGCACGATTAGCAACACAGGTCATCAAATAGCCTTTGAGGCTTCCGGTTAGCCGGAACTTTTCCAAAGATTGAACAAAAGAAACAAAGACATCATGCAAAACATCTTCGGCGACACTTTTGTCATTTAAGAGAGCCATCGCCAAAATCAGTAAATCGGCTTTGTACTTTTGATAGATACGCTCCAGAGCTTCCGAGCTACCACGTTTACATTTTAATACAAGCTGCTTGTCTTCCATTAGGACCGCCTAATCGGTTCAATAACAAACGTTTGTTACCAATATAACAATTTGGACAGTCGTTTGGGTCTAAAGAAAAGAAGTTTTTCTGCCGGAATTTACTTTATACAGAAAAAAGGCTTTCTGTCTCTAAAAGCATCGGTTAGGAGGCGGGATTGCTCCCGCCGTCCTCCCACACCACCGGGCATACGGTTCCTGTTCGTCGAGCCAGCGTTTTGCCTGCGGCTTCCTTCAGATTCAGTCTCACGACCGACGCCCTTGCCCTCCGGCTAATGGTTCCCGCTGTCGGGCCCATAGAGGACTTTCACCTCCAAGTAAGTGTGCCCTGCCGGGCACACGCAGAAAAAAGGCCGGGCTGAATTATTCCGGCCTTTAGAGATAAAAATCACAGGTTCAATAATCATCGTACCATGCAAAGTTTCATCAGTCGGTTGTTCGAGTCGTGTTGTTATTGGGCTGATTGGGATTAAACAGGCTCTGGTCAACTGCTTCGGCCCATTTAAAGTCCATAATCCATTGCACCGTTTTCTTATCGGCTGTACCTTTAATTTCAATCCTGACAGGCAGTTCCGTTTCAATATCCACCCAGAGCCGCCCAACGGCATTATCAAGCGATTCACCCTTAATCGGTGGATTCTCTGCCTCTATACCCTCGACCTGGATTCCGTCGATGACAGAACGGCCAAGCTCTTTGTAGGGTCGTGACATGAAGCGGCTGATGTATTCTCCGGGGTCCTCGAATTCTTCGGGAAGCTGATCATGTTTGTTAGCTGGAAGTGGCAGCTCAATCAATTCTTTCTCGTTGGGGACGACCATTATCATCTTATCTGCATTCGGCGCAACGTACCATGAGACAACGTTGTCATTGGCCCAGATATCCATTCGGAATCCAAATTCCTCCGATAAATATATTATCCATTTGGCTGTTACTTGATCGGGAGTTTCCTCTGTATTGGGATCGGACACTTTTATTGTCAGTCCAAACATAAAGGTTCCGATTTGTTTGACATTTTGAGCTACCCTGCCCCAAGCAACGCCACTGCTATTGTTGAAGACGCTCATTCCAAAAAACACAGCAATTATTATTACCGCCGCAGCGGCCAGTTTTGATGTTCTACTTTTCATAATGGTTCTCCATATATTCGGCTCTGTAAGAACCGATTTAGTCTTTTCTGATTCGGCCAGTGCCGCAGAAATATCATCGTGGACTCTTTTGTCCAGCTCGGTACTGGCTTTCAACTGTAATTTCTTAATCAACTCATTAATGTTGTCTGCTGGTCTCATCGTTTCATCTCACCATTTAACATTGACCGCAGTTTATCCAACGCATACCGGTACCGGCCTTGTACAGTATTGATTGAAACGCTCTGCTGAGCGGCGATCGCCTTAAACTTTATCCCGCTGTAGGTATGCAGGATTAAAACTTCCCGCTGTTCATATGGAAGCTGCCCAAGGGCCCAACTCAACTGACGTAATTCTTCACCGAATATCGCGCGAAATTCCGAACTGTTCGAAGTCGCCTCGGACGGGCCTGCATCATCCAACGCAACATTATTGCGTCTTTGATTTGCTTTATTTTTGTTCCGAGCGTTATTAGCGACACAGGTCGCT
Source organism: uncultured Pirellulales bacterium (assembly GCA_964537355.1). Taxonomy (GTDB): domain Bacteria; phylum Planctomycetota; class Phycisphaerae; order Sedimentisphaerales; family Anaerobacaceae; genus NIOZ-UU13. The sequence goes on from CAZIAN010000406.1 coordinate 4,035, forward strand.
AAATATCCTTTGAGAGTCCCGGTAAGCCGGAACCTATGAGAAGATTTGATAAAGGACACAAAAACATCATGTACAACATCCTCGGCGGAACTTACATCATTTAAGAGAGCGGCAGCCAACGTCACCAGATCGTCTTTGTACTTTTCATATATGCCCTGCAGGACACTGCGGTCACCGCGATTAATCTTCCATATGAACAGCTTATCTTCAAACATCTAAAAGTTACTTCCTACATTTAGAACAACCGATTGTCACTTATATAACAACTAAGCGGGCTGTTTTAGTATAAAAAATAGACTTTTTGTGCTATTTCCGACCTTGGGGTGCGAAAAAAGGTTTTTTTCCAAAAAAGCGTATAGAAAAAGGCCGAGCCATATAGCCCGGCCCTTATCAATTAAGATTGCAGTTTAGGTGAAAGTTTATTTTCCCATTATCTGTTTTTCTATAGAATCGGCAATCAATACGCAATCGGCTTGCAGATATTCTCTGGCTGCTTCGGCGTCGAAACCGGCCGGATCTCCGAGATAACCCTGGGGGGTTACTCGTCTTGCATTTGTCAGCCATTGGGCAACTTCGTTATAAGTAATTCTGGTCGGTTCGAGGATTAGGGCGAGGTCGGTATCAACCTGTTCGGGAAAAAAAGCGGCGACGATACCGGTCTCATCTGCTCCTGCGTGAATATCCAGGAATTCCTGAGGCTGTTCATCGGAC
>CAZIAN010000407.1:0-4737 GCA_964537355.1 uncultured Pirellulales bacterium
CGACACTTGACCATTTGTTGGAGAAATTCCAGAAGAAAGTTTTGCCTACGTCAGAGATATCGCTGTCCAGACCCCAATCATCGTAGTAAATTACAGTACGCCATGGTCCCCATGGCTCTGGAGCCTCAAAAAAACCTGCTTTGGCACTGAAGCTTGCTGTGTGTTCTGTTACAAGAATGTACCGTCCCAAGCCTTCGTTGTAACTAACGCTTAAGTTCCAGCCTACACCCTCGATGTCTTCGAAAACAGGTGTTCGCATGTTAGGATCAGTGCTGGTCGTCCACATCGGGTCTCCGTCACCGTCGAATCCGGCGAAGAATTCATAGGATTTCTCATCCATTATAAGGTCTTTCGGTATGCGAGCCAGGTCGATCATGCCTGGTTTATGGACGTTGAGGCTGCCTGGATTTCCCTGCAGCCGGATGAAATAACTATACACATAGTCATCTCGTGAACCGACATAGTCTCGACCGAAATTGCAGATGGTGGGCATAATCAGGCCGGTTGATTTTGGAAAAAACCACGAAGCATCGGTCCATGTGATACCGTGATCCGCCGAGGCCTTGAGCTTCTGCCAATTATAACTGGTGACATTCGAGCCTGGTCCGAACCACATATACAAAACACCATCAATAGAGATGATCCCGTAACTTTTACCACCTTCACCGCTTGCTGGGATACCCCAAAGGTCGGTTCCCACATAATTGTTAAAGTCACCAGCAATGCGCGATACACCTAGACTGATCTTAGGTCCTGTACCGGTAAATCCCCAACCATCGCCCCATACGGCATACTGCTGGTCATCATCAGCCCAGGTAATGGCCCAGTTGTCACTGCCTGAGGCCGCTCTTGAATGCGTATCCCATTGCCAGGTCATCCCGGTGATGTAAGTGCTCAGAGGGTAAGGGGTTTGCACGGAGGGGATGGCCGATTCTTCGATGAGTTCGCTTGTCATAACGATGTCGTCCCAGGAGACGCCCTGCAATTTAGTTCCACCAGGCCCGACGCCGAGGAAGATTCGGTCCACCTGGTTCGTATTGGTTTCTCGAAAGGAATATGTTCCTATTAATATCCACTGCTCATGGATGTCCTCCATGAAAACCTCAATTTCCTTAGTGTTCCAGTAGACATTCAATCCACCTCTGACGAATTGGTTTAATGCGCTGGCCAGAGCCGGATTTCCGGTGCCGTCCCATTTGGCGATTTCGTTCTGAACGTTGCTGAGATTGATGTTGCCGCTGAGGTCATAACGGAAGGTCATAATCCGCCCCCCTAGACCCGTATCATCCACTTCGATAGTGGCAAAATTGGAGAAATACGGCGGCGTGCTTTGATCTGTGTCTATACGAACTCGCCAACGGATTGAGAAGTCACCATCCACCGTCGATATCGCTGGGAATTCGCGGAGAACCAAGTTACTATTGCCTCCACCTAATCTCTGATAATATTGTAGACCTTCAGGCGCATCGGCTGAGTTTACTATTAATCCTTGCGGATCGGCATTGTTTCCACCCAGATCAGTCCAAACGCTATCACCCCAGCCAATATCACCAATCGGATTTGGCTGAGACGGGGTGAGTTTTCCTACGTTGTAGCCCTCTTCTACCTCGAAACTCGTGCCAAGATAAACAGCTCTCACGGGTTGAACAACGAAAAGTACGATTAATAAGCAAACCAACACTTTTTCAGTTTTGCTTAACATGAAATCACAATCTCCTTTCATACCCCAACTGTCATTTAAACAGGATCCGAAATCCAAACTAGCGAAAACTTCATGACAGATAATTTCGAAGGTATTATAGTTCACATGTCTTAGTATTGTCAAGAATTATTAAGCTTGTTTCTCAAAGACTCATCAGCATTGTTTTTAGAGTGTTTGGCTAGAGCCATGTCCCTTCTTCTTAGAAATCTCAAGAAACAAAATGGCCAAGAACTTCAAAGGGCTGTCAGCCAAAGAGATCTGTCATCTTCATGACCGCGTGGTGTGAATACGTCCCAGCGAGATCACGAATCGCTAACCACTATCTATCAATAAGATATAGAAGTCTCTCCAATTTATCCAGGGCTTTTATGCAGATCCTCATAAGATCCTTTTCCAGGACTGTTTCCGAGACTGTCTATCCCAAAAAGAATTCATGATTGATACATTCTTTTTTCACTATATACTTAATCTATTATGAGTTTTTGTGACGCGTAGCCGTCACAAATGCTCTTTTGGACTGAACCGCTTACGAGTTATTTGGGATTTTAATAAAAAAGCCAGACGATTGACATTTAGTCTCCCAAGTTGTAGACTTGGCCTGAGTTCTTTGTTCCTGTTCAACAGGGTATCTATGGCCTTTTATTATAGGTGAGTTCTCATGACAAACGAGGTTAAGCACAAAATAGATTTCCCATTAGATCGTCGTGGTTTCCTTGCTTTTGGAGCTGGTTCTGTTGCTGCTAATATGAGCGGCATGCGAACAGCTAGTGCGACCAAGATGGACACGGCACGCATCGTCACACCGCCAAAGGATAAACGGATCCTGCTTTCATGCAAGCTGGGGATGTTACCAAAGGAATTAGACGGCCAGAAGTTGTCGATCGTGGAGCGCTTGCGGATGGCGCGTGAAGCCGGATTTGACGGTGTGGATTTCGATCAGGCCGCAGAGTACACACCAGAAGAGGCAAGGCTGGCCGTGCAGGAATCAGGCGTGTTCGTTCATAATGCGATCAACCACGCACATTGGTCGCAACGTCTCACGAGCGCAAAGGAGCAGGAGCGGGCGCAGGGTCGCGCGAATATCAAGCATTGCATCCGGATCTCACATGCGGCTGGAGGCAGCGGGGTACTGATTGTTCTCGGTCGCAGCAGCGACGGGCCTGCCGACGTGATAGAGGAGCGGGCCCGACAGGAAATCCGCAAGCTTCTGCCTATAGCGGCGGCATTGGGGCAAATGATACTGATAGAGAACGTCTGGAATCAGATGATGTACGACCACGATGCCCCACCGGATCAGGGCCCCGATAGGTTCATCGAATTCGTCGACAGCTTCCAGAGCCCGTGGGTCGGTATGTATTATGATATCGGCAACCATTGGAAGTATGCCCAACCAGGCGCGTGGATCCGCGCATTCGGCCACCGTTGCGTTAAGCTCGATGTTAAAGGTTTCAGCCGAGCTAAGAACAAATTCGTCGATATTACCAGCGTCGATGATGACGTTCCATGGGAGCAAGTACGCAAAGCCCTCGACGATATCCGTTTCACTGGCTGGGCGACAGCAGAAGTTGGCGGCGGCAACGTTGAACGCCTGACACAGGTCCATAAGCAGATGCAGAAAGCCTTCGGTATTTGAGCAGGAGAGTGTACTTCGTCAACAGAGTCTTGGCAACTCCAGAATTGATTGATGCCTTTAATAAATGCCAAAAGCAAAAAGCAGCATTGATACACGTAACTTGTTGAAGTTTTGCTTGTTGTTCGCCAAGTGCTGTTTCCACAATTCGTAAATAAAGGTATGTAGCGAATCTTGCTATGGGCATATTTAACTGAAAAAGATAGCAGGCTGAAAGACAATTCTTATACTCAAGAGAAATATTACAGACAAAGTTTTATAATGCATAAACTCGTACTTCTACGACATGGCGAAAGCCAATGGAACAAGACAAACCAATTTACCGGCTGGACTGATGTTGATCTCTCAGAAAAAGGGATGCAGGAAGCAAATGAAGCAGGCTTATGTTTGAAAAAGGAAGGTTATGCGTTCGATATCGCATATACTTCAGTTTTAAAACGTTCCATTCGAACCCTCTGGATTGTCCTCGATGTAATGGATCTTATGTGGATACCAGTGGAAAGAAACTGGAGACTGAATGAACGACACTATGGAGCGCTACAGGGTCTAAACAAAGCTGAAACCGCAAAGAAATTCGGTGAAGACCAGGTGCTTATCTGGAGACGAAGTTTTGATATACCTCCACCAAAAATTAAAAAAACTGATGACCGCTATCCCGGCAAGGATCAACGCTATCAGGAACTCAGTAAAAATGATATACCTCTTACAGAATGCTTAAAGGATACCGTTGCAAGATTTCTGCCATTTTGGCACGAAACTATTGCTCCATCAATCAAGCAAGGTAAAAAGGTGCTTATCGTCGCACACGGCAACAGTTTGCGCGCTTTGATAAAGTTTTTAGATGATGTTTCGGATGAACAAATCGTGAAACTCAACATTCCAACAGGAATGCCACTTGTGTACGAATTGAGTGACTTATTAAAACCTATAAAAAGCTACTATCTCGGTGATCCACTTAAGGTTGAGCAAGCGATGAAGGCCGTAGCTAACCAAGGCAAGGTAAAATAGAAAATTTATAAATGAGATATTATCTTAAAATAACTAAAATTATTGGGAAATGATGTGTAATTATTTTTAATAGTACACAATATTATGTGGCTAAATGTTACATGAGAAGAATTGGATTAATCAATACCGGTGGAGCTAACGTCAAGTGAAACATATAGCAAATAAAAAATATGGTTATTGATAACAAAGCAGATGGTATGGGACTTATGTCGGAAAAAAACAACTCAGAAATATATTAATGAAGTTATAATATTATTCAACTATGTGTAGTCAATTTCTTAGTATATATCTTGTTTGTTAGATATGAGAAAGAATATTACATAAGCTTATATGTAACAGATGTAGATATACTTAAAAGAATTATATTATGAGTGCCTGTCTTTTCATTCTCACCATA
>CAZIAN010000408.1:0-2371 GCA_964537355.1 uncultured Pirellulales bacterium
ACAAAGAAGCTGGGGGCTTCCTATCCCTGTCTTTTTCAATTCGCACGGGAGCACTTTGATAACGAAAGAATCGGTCTCGGCTGTGGCTAAGTATATTGCAAAGAAAGGATCGGACAGTTGGTTTTCAGATTCTCCTGAGAAGATTTTATGTGAGGATTTCAAATTGCCTGAGGGATTTACATTTAATGATCTGCAGAAGGAAGAGAATATTTTCGATGTCTGGTTCGAAGCGGGCTGCAGCTGGTACAGTGTGTGTGTGAAAGAGGAGGGCTGGGAAGTGCCGGTTGATTTGTATCTCGAAGGCTCGGACCAGCACAGGGGATGGTTTCAACTGTCACTTCTGCCGGGTATCGGGGCGACGGGCGGAGCGCCGTTCAAGAGCGTTTTGACGCACGGCTTTACGGTCGATGAGAAGGGAATGAAGCAATCGAAATCGTTGGGTAATTATGTTAATGCACAGGAAGAAGTGGAAAAGTACGGTTCGGATATTCTGCGGCTGTGGGTTTCGAGTGTAAACTATCAGGAAGATGTAAGGTGCAACGATGAGATAATCGGACGGACGCAGGATGCTTACAGGAAAATCAGGAATACGCTGCGTTACCTGTTCGGCAATACCAACGATTTCGATCCGAATGCCAACAGTGTTCCCTATGATGAGATGTTCGAGATAGACAAGTGGGCGATGCAGCAATTGCAAAAGCTGATAGCCGGTGTAACCGAGGCTTATGATAACTTTGTCTTTCACAGAGTATTTTCGCTTGTCTATAACTTCTGTACCGTCGAGATGAGCAGTATCTATATGGATGTGCTCAAGGACAGGATGTACTGCGATGCGGCGGACAGCCTGTCGCGGCGGAGCGCGCAGACGGCGATGTATAATATATTGGATTGCCTGATTCGGATGTTGGGGCCGATATTAGTGCATACGGCAGAAGAAGCGTGGGATGCTATGGAGTTCAAGAGCCAGGATGTTGAAAGTGTTCATCTGGCCGATATGCCGAAGGTCGATGATTCGATTGATTGTGAGGGCGATGAGCCGCGGTGGCAAAAGCTGATGGCGCTGCGCGATGAGGTTTTGCGGGTCCTGGAAGGTTTGAGGCAGGAGAAAAAGATTGCAAGCAATCAGCAGGCGTGTGTGACTGTTTGCTGTGATGATGAAGATACGAGATTTCTGAATGAGTTCGGGCTTGATCATTTTGCAGCCCTTTGTATTGTCAGTGAGGTCAAGATAGTAAAGACGACAGGTGAGACTACAGTTGCAGCAGAAAAGAGCAGTTATAATAAATGCCAACGATGCTGGAATTACTGGTCGAGCGTCGGGGCTGACAGCAACCATCCTGATTTGTGCGAGCGATGTGTGGACGTAGTCGCAAGCACATAAGGCATAAGTGCACAAGTAACAGATTTCCTTGTTCTGTTATACTTTTAGCTGTTCGCAGACTTTTGTATAGACTTCATCGACGGTTATGGTATCGACGTTGTGTTTCGGGTCGCGGCTTTTTATTTTATGGCCTCTGCTGAAGGGTTCGCGTGCGACGAGGCATTCTATTCTTTTGTACGGCGCTATTCTGGCCGGGTTGGACCAACTGAACATCAGTACCAGAGGTGTGCTCAGAGCGGCGGCGATATGGCCGGGACCGGTGTCATTGCTTACTACAAGTCTGGCGTTTTTCAGTAAAACCACAAGCTCACTTAGTGAAGTTTTTCCGGCAATGTTTGCAACGGGAACATTGGAAAGGTCTTTTAAGTTGTCAATAAGAGCAGATTCGCCTGCGTCGCCGGTTGCAACGATGGGTAATCCGAATTGTGATGAAATCTTCCCGGCTAATTCGGCAAAGCGCTCAACGGGCCAGCGTTTGTCTTCGTGGGCGGAGCCTGGGATTAGAACCACGTAATTGTCATGTGAGATATCGTGACTATCCAATAATCCGGCAACCGAGTCGGCGGCCTCCGGGTGCTGAGGCAAAACAAACTGCACGTCAAGCTCGGAGGCGCCTGCGGCCTTGATTATTTTTAAGTAATAGTCAACGAGATGAATACAATCTTTAGTTTGTGTGATTTTGTGCGTGTAAAATAGAGGAGCGAATTCTCTGGCTTTTGCTATCCCGAAGCGTTTTTTACAGCCCGAAAGCCAGGCGAGAGATGCTGTTCTGAAAAGGCCCTGAAAATCGATTACGGCGTCGAAATCGGCGTGGCGAAGTTGTTTAATAAGCGAAAGGAGAGAAGCCAGTGCGCCATGGTGGAACCATGCCTTTCCGAGAAACTTACGGTCGAAAAGGATTATCTCGGTCAGGTGGGGATGGTTTTCAAGAATCGGTGCAAACTCGGGGCGAATGAGCCAGCTAATTTTAGCATCCGGAAAGCTTTTTCG
>CAZIAN010000408.1:2471-4732 GCA_964537355.1 uncultured Pirellulales bacterium
GCAATTGGTTTTGTTATGATGAATATTTTATGCGAAGATTGTTTTTATGAATGCCAAATATGCTCCGGCCAGAAACAAAAAAGCCCACCGTCATGGACGGTGGGCGAGAAACAGAATTTCCATTCGGAAAAAAGGTCGGTTTTTATCCACTGACTTCAACGCAAACCATATCACCGTTGGCGTTACGGGCGTAAATTTTGCCGTTTGCGAGTATGGGGGTTGTCCAGCATTTCGACTTAGGAAGGATTTGTGCCCTCGAAATTACATCGAATTTTTCGGGATCAGCATTGGCGATTGCCAGTTCGCCTTTGTCACTTATGATTATCATCCTTCCGTCGGCACTCATCATCAATGCGCCTTTTCCGAGGCTTCTCTCTGTCCATTTTATACTTCCGTCTTCGAAATCCAGACAGGTCAGTGCCGTTTCATCGAATCCATAGAGGTATCCCTTCCAGTACATCGAGCAGTTCATGTGGTTACGCATATTCTTGTTCTGCCAGATGGGCTCGACATTACCGCCGGTCACCTTAATTTTTACACAGCCGAAGTTGTATCCGCTCGATGCGAACACCTCGTTTCCGACAATAACAGGGTTGGCTGCATTTACCTTAACATCGTTCTCGAAAGGGGATTTCCAGAGCACTTTGCCGTCGCTGATTCTTACTCCCATGATATTGGAAGCTCCGAGAATAGCAACGCATTTTTGGCCTTCCATAGTGAAGGGCAGTGGCGTGGAGTAGCCACAGATGCCTTTGCCATTGTCCCAGATAACTTCGCCGTTGGCCTTATTAAGAGCGACGCCGGCATCGCCGAGATTTAGTATCAGCATATTTTCATAAACAAAAGGTGAGCCTGCAAAGTGCCATGTCGGCAGCTCAAAGCCGAGGTCCTTGTTCATATTCTTCTGCCATTTCACGGAGCCATCAGCGGCATCAAGACAGAACAGATGCCCCATCTTGCTTATGGTATATACGACGTTGCCATCGACGGTGGGGGTTGAAAGTGTGCCGCCCTCATAGTACTTCGGCTGTAATGGGCACGAATAGGTGTGTTTCCATATCTCTTTGCCGGTATCGGCATCGAGGCAGAATACGGTATCCTGGTTTGCATTCGGGCCGCTCTTTCCGGAGTTGCCCATCGTATATACGCGGCCGTTGCTGATTGTCATCGTAGAAAAACCAATACCGATGGATTTTTTCCATAGCTGTTTGGGGCCAGTGGCCGGAAAATCGGCAATCCAGTCGGTTTCGTTGGTAATACCATTGTATTGAGGGCCTCTATAAATCGGCCAGTCGGCTCCTTGGACAACAACGCTGTTTATAAGTAAAACAACTGCTACATAGACAATAATCAATGGTGAGATTTTTCTGCTGCTTGCGGACATCTTCAAATCCTCCAAAAGACAAAAATATTTACCTGTTTTTTTCGTATTGTTTGTTGCCCGATTACGTCAACGAGCATCATTTTTCTGCATAATATTAAACTTTTCTTATGAATTTAAGTTTTGACTATACGCTGTGAATGACCAAAATGTTCATCGGTTTATATTTATGCCTCCTCTTGTATTAACGTGGCGGATTATGGTATAATTACTGAAGAGGTGCCGGCAAAACCAATTTTCTCTTGAAAAAAAAGAGAAGGAGAACAGCGATTCAGAAAAGAACCGGCTTTACACTAATAGAGCTTTTGGTGGTTATTGCTATTATTGCTCTGCTGATGGCGATATTAATGCCTGCCCTTCAGCGAGTGAGGAGACAGGCCCGGACGGTTGCCTGTCAATCGAACCTGCATCAATGGTCTCTTATCTGGGCGATGTACACAGAGGACACGGGGGGGTATTTTCCGTCTTCAGTTTTGACATGGCGAGACTTCGTAGAGGACTACCACAAGGAAAAGAAGATAACTCTTTGCCCGTCTGCTACGAAGCTGTATAGCGACGGAGCTCGGCCACCTCTGGGAGCGTGGGAGCAGACATGGGACCAGGCGGTTACTGATGCGAGCGGCCGTCCCTTTGCAAGCAGTTATGGTATCAACCAATGGGTGCTGAACTCTCCGGATGTTGTTGGCGGACGGATACTCGAACAGATGTGGAAGAACACCAATGTTAAAGGCGCAAGTGAGGTAATGTTTTTCGGAGATTGTGCTATAACAGGCGCCACCCCTTTAGATACGGACAGGCCGCCTGAATACGATGGTGACTGTGCAAATGTTTGGGGGGCAGGAGGGAGTGTCAACGAAATCAGACGTTTCTGCATGAATCG
>CAZIAN010000409.1:0-4730 GCA_964537355.1 uncultured Pirellulales bacterium
AAAATATGCAAAATTCGGCTGTGGGTCGTCCGCGTAAGGTACCCTAAGGCCTTGTCCGCTGTTATCTATAACTATAATTCTATATCGTATCAGCCGACGGTGAACCTGCAGAGAACCCGGCATTTGAACAGTGTAAATATCATCACCAGCAGCCTCATCCCCGTTGAGTCCGTCATCATTCATCGCTATGCTGGTCCAATTCGATGGATACTCCCTGTCGTTGTTGATATTGATATAATTTCCGGGCTCGACGATTTGATATACCAGTGAAACTTCAGCTACTCCATCGGAGTCTGTTACCTTAGCGGTAATGGTTACAACCTCATCAGATTTGGGCTGTTTTGGTAAATGTTTGACCTGCCGGATATGAGGTGGAATATTTTCAGCATAAACCACGGCATTATGCTCGGCAGGAGTCGGATAAGCCGAACGCCAACTGCCGCCAAGGTTATTGTCAAACAATGGATTGACTAATTGGATAGAACTGCCGGTTCCAGGCTGATCTTCAGGCACGGCATCACCAACAGTAGGCCATGGAAAGCCAAGCTGATAATCAACTTGATCAATTTCTTTCCCTTCGGCATTGCGAAGTTCGATTTTTTCTCCGCTACTACTAAGCTTACTTGCTAGTTCGAATGGACCAAATATCGAAGCCTGTGATATAAAAAATCTGCCGTTATTCCATTTTGTGTTAATATGGGCCGGATTCTGAGCCACAATAATATACCCGCCTGCATGTAATATCGAGCCGGCTGGAAACCTGTAAGAAATTCCATCACTGAAATACCAACCGGAAAGATTAACATCCGTTGAACCAAAGTTGTGAAGTTCGATAAACTCTACTAATTCCGTCGCAACATCAGGGTCATAATGAATCTCATTAATCACAACCGAAGGGATTGTTTCATCGATACCATCGACTTGAGCATCAACTTTTTCATACCCGGCCAATGACAAGATTATTATGAGACTAAACAATAAGATAATAAAAGACCTGAACACGCCCGACCCCTTCCTCTCTGATTGTGTGGGTCACAAACTGCAATTCATTCTTCGTAAACCGTTAATTATACTTATTTTATCATATTAACACCCGCCAAGTCAATGCCTTTGGCAAAATACGCAATTAAATGCAAATGAACGAAATAGCATCTTATAATTGACATTTGTAATACTCTGACCGATAACTATCTTTTTAGATACTTCATTTCTCTGCTTGAGGCAAAAAACCCCAGAAGTAGCATATGATTAATGCCGATAAACTTATCTCAGATACTAATGACTACTTCTACCTTTTTACTGATTAACTTTAATTGATGTACAATCCAAAGGGCTAATAAATGTATGATATTTTTGAGCGACCTTCAGAGATTATAACTATCAATCATAATTCTTCAATCAAATCAGCCGCCGATAAAATGTTTTCTCATAAAGTCAGTTGCCTTATTGTCAATAGCAACGATGGAGAATTTATAGGTCTTGTAACTGAACGGGATATTGTGACCCGGGTGGTTGCTTCCTCATTGGACATTGAAAAAACCACTATATCCAAGATCATGTCAACTCAGATTATTTCCTGTTCTCCCAATACTCCGAGCAGTGAAGTTCGGGAAATTATGACTGTTAATCAGATTCGGCATTTGCCAATCATCGAAAAAGGCTCTGTGGTCGGAATAATTTCAACGCGTGACCTTATGGCAAGACAGCTTCTTGAGGATAGAGCCGCAGCCGAAGAAGTCGCAATGCTTTCGACTTGTCTGAAAAGTATCGACTTAAATGAAGTTGCTGAAATAGTTACCCGCGAGGCACCCAAGCTTTTTCAAGCTGAAAAATGTGTACTATTTATTCGCCGAGATGGCACCGCAGGTAAACCCTCATCATTAATCAGCTACAACAACTGCTCCTGCCCTCGAAAATCCCTTGTAAACCTCAAAGATATACCACTATTAACTAACGGAGCTGAATTTCATTACGATAACATTCCTCCTGTCTGCAAAAAGCTCGGGGCCCAATCACCTCGTCTGGTCATCCCGCTTAACGCCTCCCCACACAGTGTAGCTTCGACTTTATCCAGCTCAGCCAAAGATCAAAAGACAAAAAGCGCTGATTGCTATTTATGTATGTGCAGCTTGGCTTCTCCCATTGCCACAAACAGAGAACTAACAACGTATAAGGCCAAATTAGCAAGAGATATTCTGAACTCACATTTGACAAACGCTAAGTTATATCAAGAGGCAAGGCTGACCTCTCTAACCGATACCCTTACATCAGTAGGCTCAAGAAAGATGCTTGAGGATAAACTTCAAGTAGAGTTTGACCGTTCAAAACGTTATAAACGAACATTCTCTCTTGCAATTTTTGATCTCGATAATTTCAAAACAATCAATGATGTATTAGGCCATGGTACCGGAGACGAAGCACTAAAAAAACTTGCTAAGTGTATGAAAGAAGAGAAAAGAACTTCGGACATACTCACTCGTTATGGCGGCGACGAATTTGTAATGATAATGCCCGAAACTAAAGCAATAGATGCTGTTACATTATTAGAAAGGATTAGAGATAAAGTCCAGCAGATAAAGCTAACGCAAAATCTCCCAATGACGATTAGCTGTGGGATAGCAGAACATTCATTTAAACCTACCGATTCCTCCAGGGAGGTCATGCGAAGAGCCGACCTGGCACTGTACGAAGCTAAAAGTGCCGGACGAAATTGTGTTAAGGTCTGGGACAAAACTATGTCAAAGGGCTTTAACAAAGACGAAATCGAGAATGAAAAGATCAAAAAGCTGCAAAGACGCATTGCCGGACTGTCTGAGCAAGCGGAGAAAGTCTTTATTCAAAGTATCTGGGGATTGGTTCAGGCACTCGAAGCAAAAGACCCTTATTCAAAAAAGCATTCGGAAAACGTAATGTACTACGCAGTAGGCATAGCAAAAGCAATGAAAATAGCTCCCGAACAAATTGATGTTATTCTTCGTGCCGCAATGATTCATGATATCGGGAAGATTGGGATACCAGATGCAATTTTAACAAAACCTGCTAAACTAACACCACATGAACGCAGCATCATCGAGCAGCATCCACTAATAGCCGTGCGTATCCTGGAGAAAATGACTTTCCTGGAACAGGAGATTGCCATCATTCGACACCATCACGAAAAATGGAATGGTCATGGTTATCCAGACGGCTTATCTAATACTGAAATACCTTTCGGTGCCCGTATTATGGCAATAGCTGATACTTTCGACGCCCTTACTTCAAACAGAACTTACCACAAAGCTCGATCTATTGCTGAAGCAGTCGAAATCCTGGTCGATTCATCCGGATATGATTATGCTCCAAAGGTCGTCAAAGGTATGGTTTCATGGGTAGAAAATGTTCGCAGTCAACTGGGACATACTCAACTCACAACGAGGGGGCTGTTGGAATCACAAAGGCAACAAGACAAGAGTTCTTTGACTCAGCTTATTGCCTGTGAAGTTACTCATTAGATACATGCCATAAGAATTTTGACGACCCGCTTTAACATGCTGCAAAGGTCTATTCATGCCGCAGTGATTCAATTGGGTCCATATTAGCGGCACGATAGGCAGGATACAAGCCAAACGTTATCCCGACCGCGGCACTTATGCCAAAAGATAGAATTAAAGAAGTGGTTGTAATCACAGTAGGCATTTTGCCGAAATAAGTAACTAAAAACGGTATTAGAGAACCCAATATAATACCCAGAACACCTCCAGCCAGAGTTAAAATTAAAGTTTCTGACAGGAACTGAATGATTATATCATTCTTCTTGGCACCAAGAGCACGTCGGATGCCAATTTCGCGTGTTCGCTCACTGACAGTTGCCAACATAATGTTCATAATTCCTATGCCGCCGACCACAAGTGAGATTGCAGCGATTGAGCCTAATACGATACTGAAAATAAGTTTTGTACGCTCGGCCTGCTTCAACAGCTCCAGAGGAACGATTACCTGATAGTCAGGTTTCTTGTGGAATCGGGCCAATAACGTCCCTAATATATCACGTACAGGCAGCACGTTTTCCATTTGGCCGACTTTTACAATTATTTCCTGGAGTTCAACTTTTTCTATATTGCGGCTGGTTCCGCTAAACTGAAGTGATATCTCTCCGAAGCGGTCCTTAACCGTGGTCAAAGGAATATAGATATTAGCCACATTTGCACCACCATGCCCCTTTGTTGTTGAAGTCGAAGTCCCGCTGTTTAAACTGTTCTCTCCTGATTTGGATACTTGTGCGCTGACAATACCAACCACCCGGTAATAATCGCTCGATATTTTCACATCCTGGCCTAATGGATCATCAAATGCAAATAGCTCTTTGACTACCCGCTCATCGACAGCACAAACACTCTGTTTGTAATGCATATCTGTGCTGCTGAGGAACCGTCCCATTTTTAACTTAATCGGTGAAGTATCTGGATGCCACGGCACTGTACCGACTATCTCTACAGATGCCTTTCGGTTGCGATACCATGCCTGTTCCGTGAGCCGGCGAATAGGAACGATTACTTCAACGTCAGGAATACCATTTCGGAAACGCTCGGCATCGGAGTATGTCAGGCCGTAATCAAGCATACTATCACTCTGACCGCTTGCATCTTGCTCTTCTGGAGGTTTAATAGTTTTAATAATAACATTGCGGCTGCCAAGGCGGGCAATTTGTTCCTGTGCATCCCGGCTGGCACCCTCACCTATGGCAAGCATGG
>CAZIAN010000410.1:0-4688 GCA_964537355.1 uncultured Pirellulales bacterium
ATCGCATCATCAACGGAGTTTGGCGGCTGGATGTACAACCTCGCCTGGATTTCCCCTCTCCAGTGACACTGATTCCAACTTATCCCGACCTACCGATGGAACACGTTTATCCAAGAAAACCGGAAACCGATATCAGGGAAGTGTATTTGCGAGAATTGGGAGAAAGCCGGGTTGCTTATATTCCCTGGGATATTGACCGGACATTTTGGGAAATTATGAATGTGGATCATGGCAGATTTCTGAGAAATATCATCAACTGGGCCGCAAATGAAGAGCCGCCCGTTAAGATAACAGGCTCTGGGATTCTTGATGTGACCGTATGGCGGCAGAAAAAATCAATGACTGTCCACCTTGTCAATCTTACCAACCCGATGATGATGAAAGGACCGTTCCGGGAGTTTATTCGCATCGGCGAGCAAAAACTTCAGATAAAAATTCCACGAAATACGAAAGTGAAGAAAATCCACCTGCTCGTCAGTGGTAGAAGCCCGGATTATCAAACTAAGGATGATATTGTCTCACTTACTGTGCCGTCGATTTTGGATCACGAAGTTGTGGCGTTGGATTTAGTAACATAACTGCCTGTATTTTATAACGAGAATCATTTTTTCAGAAATATTGTAGGTGTATTTTTCACAATTAAGTGTTGCGTAAGCTGTTTTCAAGGAGAAAGAAAATGAAAATATGGTTTGCACTGCTGATTTCGTTCCTTTTCTGCTGTTCGGCGATTGCCGACGATGCCGTTCTCGATTTGTCAAATCATCTTGGGAAGACACCGGCCCTGGTCGTCGTGGTTTGCGAAGGGGATGAGGGAGACTTGCCGACGATTGCCGGGCTCGTCAAACAAACCCCATGGACGGTTTTCTGTCGGGGCGCCACCTCACCCGGGTTAACAAAGATCCGCGATTGGGCGAGAAAGCAAGGGCTCTTGGGGGATCGGGTATATGTGGTGGATGATAATGGTGCGTCGCTCTGGCTGGCGGGAGACTTGGCTGATGCCGTGTGGGTGGCACCGGGCGTCGATAATCCGCCGTCCAGGGAAGAAATTCTACGCGTGCTGCATCCCGGTGGTGTTTGCATTGCTTCGGGAAAGGTAGTCTTCAAGCCCGCTCAATCCGGCGTAGATGAGTGGCGACATCCGTACCATGGACCCGACAACAATGTGGTCTCGCAAGACCAAACTGCTCGCTTGCCGGGGGAGTTGCGCTTCCAGACGTATCCGGTATTCGCGGCGATGCCCAATCAGACGCTTTTTGCGGATGGGAGGATTTTCTTCTTCTCCGGGCATATCGCGTTCCACGAGCGCGAAGAGCCGCTCTTGAACACACTGACGGTCCTCAATGCGTATAACGGCCTGCGCCTCTGGAGTCGTCCGCTTGATCCGCGCTACGTCGTCCACAATGTCGTGAAGCTGGCTACCGATAGCGAGGTGGTTTTTGCCGAGGGCGGGACGCTGTGGATGCTGGATGTCGCGACCGGGCAGGAGCGCGGCAAGTTCAGGGTTCCAGCGAAGGCAGTCGCCGCCGGTGACACGGATTGGAAATGGATTGCGCAGGAGAAGAACATACTCTGGGCTGCATTCGGCCCACCGGACGCTCATGTTGCTCCGCATATGCAGAAAGGGCAGATGGGCCACTGGCCCTGGAATGTGGCTAACGACCAGTACCGGAGTATCACCAACAACTTCGGGGCGGCAAGAAGACTGGCTGCCTTTCGTTATCCCGAAATGGAGCTGCTCTGGAGTGTCAGCGAGTCGGAACCTTTCGACGCTCGAGCTCTGTGCATCGAGGACAAGCGCATCTTCGAGTTGGCACCGAAAAAGTACATGGCTGTTCGCGACTCAGCCACAGGCAGGCAGTTGTGGCGTCGCACGCCCGAAACGTCTGAAGAACTCTTCAATGCTATCGGAACTTCGCTCAAACGTCAGGGTTGGGGCCTGGGATGGTCCACCTATTGCTGGACGCGGGCTAACGATAATGTGGTGTGCATCGCGGGACCGTCGTTCAAGAATACCATCTGCGTCAGCTTAGAGAATGGCGAACTTCTCTGGACGTCGAATATCGCATCTCCCCATCCATTTTTCTTCAAAGATGCTCTCTATGTCGTGCCTCGCGTGGCGAATCCTGCGGCCTTCTGTCGAAAGGTTGATCCGCTCACCGGCGAGGTTCTCGACGAATTCAGTCTGGGAGTAATTGGCTCCTGTACCCGCTTGACGGTGACACCGAACCAGTTTTACTACCGTCCTGGAGGTGGAGAAGGCAGGACCGTTTATGTCGATATTGCTGCGCGAAAGCTTGCCGATTACGAAGGCGTCGTCCGTCCCGGGTGTTTCGACGGGGTGGTGCCGGCGAATGGGCGGCTTTATTGGATGCCGCTGGCTTGTGATTGCTGGCAGGTTCACGGCACGTTCTCAATGGCCCCTCGCTCGGCACTGAAGGGGCCGAGGATACCGGCGCAATCCCCTGCATGGGCCTTGCCGGTCTCGGGTGCGCCGGCGGCCCAGGTGGACTGGCCAATGTTTCGAGCTAACTCCGCTGGTACGGCCACAATTCCCGCCACCATCGGGCAAAAAGCGAAGAAATTGTGGCGGCAACGTCTGCCGGGCGGCGACCTGACTGCGCCTGTGTGCGTCAAGGGGCGTGTCTTCGTGGGCGGGACAGATGGTACGGTACAGGCCCTCGACATTGCCAATGGAAGAATCCTTTGGCGGGTATCATCCTATGCCGCCGTGTTGCACCCACCTGCCTATTGGAACGGACGGGTTATCTTCGGCTCGTGTGACGGTTCTCTGTATTGTGTAGATGCTTCCGATGGGCGTCTGTTGGGACGTACCGAATTGGCGCCTGAAAAGCGATTCGTCAACATCATGGACCGTATCATGTCGGTGTGGCCTATAAGCGGTGGGGTCGTCCTTAGCGACGATGGAGTTGCCTACACAGCAGCCGGAAGCACCGCAGCAGACGGAACTGTGGTCGCTGCTGTGGATGTCTCCACCGGAAAACTCCGCTGGCGGCAGACATACACTCTTGACCGGAAAGAACCGAAACTGAGCTTCGGTGTCCAGGGGAACATCCTGCTGAAGAACAACACGTTGTATATCAACGGCGGTGCTCCTGTGGGAATCGTGGCACTGGACGCACTCACCGGCAGGAATCCTCGAGTTGTCTCCCGACTCGAGGCCGGAATGGAAATGTTTCTGGAGCCCGGCGACAAACCGTTAAGCACCGGCCCCGAGCTTTTCTCCCATGAGCGTACCAGAACTACCATCTTCAAACGCCATCAGGGTCGTGTGTATTTCCAGACATCCGGCCGGCACATTGCCTTGATAGATGGTCGCATTTTCTGTTCCAGCGATCCGCGAGCGCTCGACCGCATAGTTGATTTGATGAACAAGGATCCCAGGACCGGGGGGAAAATGGGAGGGGGCACGGTACCTTGGGATGTGATGAAAATTCCCGTGGACGATTCCATTCTTTGGGCAGGCAACGCGGCGGACCTGCGTGGCTTGGCTGTCGGCGCCGATGGACTTGTGGTTCTGCACCATGACAGTGTCGAAGGCATCTCCGTGGACGGCCGATCGATGTGGACTGTTCAGTTGCCCGCGACTCCGGTGCGGTGGGGTATAGCTCTTACCGGAAAGGAATGCGTGGTGACGCTATCGAACGGACTTGTGGTCTGCTTGGAAAGGGATTTGAAGGAGAATTGAAAAAACAATACATAATAGAAGATTAAAAAGGGGCCTATATCGAATCAATATAGACCCCGAATAAACTCAAATCTACAATATCAACCATGCAATTTTAAGGTGCCGGTTTATACAGCCGAATATCATCGAAGAATACTATACCTGAGCCGCCCGCTACAGGATTATTCTTATTACCGAAACCAAGAGTAATCGTATTAATATTAACAAGGTTCACGCCCTGGTCTGCAAAGCGCGTCAGGTCGATATTCCATTCCGTCCAGGTATTTATTAATGCCGCATTAGGGTTATCATTAGTGATCACCGCGCTGCCGTTTAGAGCGACATACATCGGCTCAGCGGCATTAGACGCATCACCTTGGAACCACAGTGACAATACTCCAACACCTTCCTCTGTCCAGTCATGCTGGTTAGACAGTGTCAAAGTCGCCTCGGATTTGCCAACAGCGTTATCGTAGGACATTGGCATCGACTGCAAACCACCGTGAACGATAGTCTGCTCGGCAAAAGGAGCATTAGCATGACCAACGATAGAGCCGTTTATAGCCGGGTTGTCGAATCCGTCCACCCAGGCAAGATATATCCTGTTGCTCCCGGGTTCACTTTCATCAAGGTCGTTGTAGCTCTCCATATCGTCCACAATTAGGAAGTTTACCGTAGTGAAACTCCAGAGAGGGCCGGTCCACGGGCTGTCGGCGTTGGCGTTATTGACCTCATCAACTCGCCAGTAATAAGTTGTAGCCCACTCAAGTTGTCCTGGTTCATAACTCTCTGAACCGAGGTTGCCGCTGCCTTTATACTCAGGCGAGCTTGTATCGGCGTTTTTGACTGCCTCTGGGTCAGAACCGAAATATAACTTATATGAAGCGGCATAAACACCCGGTACCCAGGTAAGTATAGGCGTCTGTGTGACATCCACGGCACCTTTAGCCGGCTCCGGACTCCCGACAGCGCCTTCAGTTGTAAAGTTCCAGACCTGGCCTTT
>CAZIAN010000411.1:0-4685 GCA_964537355.1 uncultured Pirellulales bacterium
AGTCATAAAATCACCTTATGTTATATTGATAAATCAGCCGATTTGACCATGGCCAAAAACGAGCTTTTTACCTGCTCAAATGTCGGCTGCCTCTGAGCTTTTCCGGTAGCGGTCTTTTTGAGCCAACGGGGGGAAACCATAAGCAAATAATCAAAGCCGGCCGGAATTATGTCCTGACTCTGCCGAAAGCTCTCTCTCAAAAGTCTCTTTAATCGGTTACGTACAACTGCGTTTCCGCATGCTTTGCCTACGGATACTCCAAGTCGAGCAAAGCTGCAATCATTTTCGGCCATATACAACGTAAGCGGCCCGTTACTCAGACGCCGGCCCCTATCTAAAACAGATTTGAACTGCCGGCTGTTGATGAGCCTTTTCTCTTTCGAAAATGAAAGCCGCTTCAAGATTCCACCACTGTCACAATTCTTTCCCGGACGTTTCAGGATACGGATTTATTTCTCGGTCAACTGCTTTAATTCGGGCCAATACCGACTTTTATCCCTATACATCGGACAAGATAAGGTTGCAAAACTAAACTATTCATCCTGAGTCTTGTCTATATTATCAGCCTTTTGCCGCTGTGACAAGCCTGATAATTTTTCCGGCGGGGCGGGATTGTGTATTTCACCGGCAGTGCGGTATCGCTATACCCTTGCCGAATCCCGTTGAGCCAAGAGATTCACGCTCTTGAAGACCTGCCAATATCTCCTTCTCCGAAATGTTCCTGAGAGAGGAATTTTTTCCCGCAACCTCCACAATTTCACACAACACCTCGGCCTTATCTCTAAACTGAACTCCGGCAACAATACATTCTTTTCATAAAATTGAGGTGTTTTATAATCGTAAACGCAGGCATGCTTCGCTGGGCTATGTAAGCCCGGCAGTTTATGAAGAAATGCATGAAATGAAACAGGACCGGGCGGCATAACTCGCTCATTCGTTCAACTACATCTTTTAAGGGCATAGCAGCAAACGCTCGGTCTTTGACAGCCCCCATAATATCAGATGCCACAAGCCAGTTCCATGAATCCTGGTCACCTAAAATATGTTTCAGGTTCTCCAATGACATTACTCCTATAATATTATTTTGTCGATCTACCCCAGGATAGACAAGATAATCGTTTCATAGCCAACAGAATCTCAAATTGAATCCACGTCGGCTTTCTGCTGCCTCGCCAGGACCTCGGCATTGAGCGAGCGGTGAACCGCGCGACAGTTCAGAACGCCGACAAGCTTTTCATCCTCATCCGCAGCTATCACCGGCAAATGCTCCACGTCGAGCTTTTTCGTCCGCTCGAAGGCTTCGGCCAGCGGCATCTCGGGCGTTACTGTGGCGATGACAGGCTGCATTATGTCGATCGCAACCAACCAGTCATTCAATTCCTGGGTCATAAAGGTGTTCCTTATCCCGTCCAGCGTGATGCCGCCTATCAGCTTTTTGTCTTTGTCGATCACGGCATAATAGAAGCTGTTGGTCCGCCCGAACACCTTGATTATCTCTCTGAGCGATGTATTCTCCAAAATGGCTGTGTATTTCGTGTCCATGACGTCGGAAACCTTGTGGGTCTTTATCAGGTCCTCCTCTGTAATATTCATGCCGATTTCCCCGGCCTTCTTGACACCGAGTTTCACAAGCGGAGGGCCGATGATCTGCACCAGAAACGTGGTCGAAGTGACAATCAGAATAATGGGTTCTCCTATGCTGCCGCCGAACCGCTCGCTCGCCAGTATCGACAGACCCACCGCAACACCCGCCTGGCTGAAAAGGCACAGGCCAAGATATTTCCTTACTTTGTCCGGCGATTTCGATATATATGCTCCGAACCAGCTCCCGCTGATCTTACCCAGGCTCCTGCCGAACACATAAACCGCCGCTAAAACGATGATCCAGACAGGAACGCTGGTTATTTCCAGCCGCGCGCCGACAAGCACAAAGAACAACACATAGATAGGGGGCGAGAACCTCCCCACGACCTCGAACACATCCTTGCTGCGCCTCGGCAGGAAATTGACCAAGGCCGCACCCAGGGTCATGGTCGTCAGAATCGATTCCACGTGCAATATGATTGACAGACCGACTCCGAGCATGATCGACGATAAGCCAAACACCAGCACCTTCTCCGGTTCTTCTATATGCCTGGCTATGAAAGCAAGAATCAGCCCGATGCCAAGCCCCAAGGCAACCGCACCGAAAATCTCCCAGAAGGGCATCAGGAGATTCGCCGCCCAACTGCCGTGCCCGCCGCCCAGCAACACCGCAGCGAGACTGCTGGCAAAACCGTAGAGCAACAGCGCCAGTGCGTCGTCCAGCGCGACGATTGCCAGAATCGTCCTCGTCAGAATGCCTCTGGTCTTGTACTCCCAGAGTACATCAACGGTCGCAGCGGGCGCCGTCGCCGAAGCTATTGCGCCCAACACGACGCCCATCGCCACCGAACGATTCAGGTCATGCGTGAAACAATACGCCGCCAATCCAGTAAACAGGCCGACCGCCAGGAAAGCAAACACCCCCTCGGAGAACAGTATGATGACAAATTGCTTTCCATATCGTCTGAACAAATCGAGCTTGAGTTCCCCCCCTATCGTGAAGCCGATTATACCCAGTGCGAGCATGTTAAGCGGAGACAAACTCATCACAAGCTCAATGTCTATCAGCTTCAGAGCCGAACCTCCGAGAATCAGGCCGATCACTATGTATCCGACAACCTGCGGAATGTGCAGCTTCTGGAACAGCCGTGCTCCCACAGTACCGAAAAAAACCGCTATCCCCAGCAACAATAATAGATTCGGATGCACAAACGCATCGACCGCCGCCACAATTCCACAATAGTTTGCACTTTCCACGGGACTTTATTTCTCCGGATGTACCAAGATGTGATGGAATGTTGACGTGTCCGGCGCACTCATGAGTGCGTTACGTAATTTTTCAGACTTCAATCTCGAGCACAGAGACGACAAAAGTCTCAGGTGTTCCGCGTGCTGATGCTGCCCTGCTGCAATCATAAAGATTAGCCGAACAGGTTGTCCATCTAATGATTCATAATCCATAATAGGATTACGGCAAATACCGATGCACATCACAGGCTTTTCTACGGAATCTAACCGGACATGAGGCACACCAATACCCATTCCTATACCGGTACTCATCAGTTGCTCTCGATAAAAAATTGCGTCAGACAGTTCCTGGGGGGTTTTGATTTCTGACGCAGTGGAAAGACAGTCGATTAACGTCTTAAGAGCGTCCTTTTTTGTTGATGATTCCAATATCAACACACGACTCGGGTTCAAAACACTGGATAATTCGACATTAAACGGCATTTCACTTTACTCCTCCTGTATGAATCTTATTATAAGTTTCATTTTCAATTGTCTGTTCCTCCATGCTTATTAAGGTTTACTAACGTTAATAACAAAGATGAACAGCATATCCATTTGCTTTTACTTCTACGCGGCAGAACCTTTTCCTGAATTAGAACCATTATCTCCATCATTCCAGCCACGACGCAGTTTCTTAAAAAACCTTATTTAAGTTAATATCATACTCCGCCTTGCTGACCTTTTAAAATCATAATTTTACGAAAAACGGGCGGGAATGTTCGTTACCAACTTATTCGAAATCGTATTCACATGCAACAAAATAGCAGAATTTTGCTTATCGATAAATATGCCTTAGCTAAATACTTTTAGCCAATATGCAAAAGAGGGTTATACTAACCTAAAAATCTGTTTTGTCAAAAGATTTTTGATGTTAGTTAATTATTATTTTAGAGGTTTCCTTTAGCTTAAAGACACATCGTGTCTTCTGAGCGGGGGTCTTTAACGGCCTTTTTGCCGTTGCTGAGGGCTCCGGAAAGAACCATATCCCTGAAATTAACCATCGGGTCGTAGAATTTCCTGTTCAAATCAACCGAATTTACCATTATGCCGGGACGATTAAGCCTTAGCTGTTGTACTATTTTACCGTCCGGCTGGATAAAACAAGATGGATAAGGGGAATAATACCCGCTCGAATTTGCACAGCTTATCCAGAAATAATTCGTCGCCGCCCGGCACTGCATCGTCTGCCGCATAATGTGCGTATGCACGCTCGGGCCCTGTTGACGGGCATTGTAAAACGACTGGAAAATGCACTTGACGCCTTCCTTGTAAAGCGGGCGATAAAGCTCGGGAAATCGCAAATCAAAGCATATCAGCAGTGAGCATTTAACGCCATTGATGGTAAAGTTCACAAACCTGCTGCCCGGTGTCAAACGCCGTAAATCGCCGGGGGTACAGAATCTTTTGTCATAGCGGTCAACAATTTTTCCTTTAGGATTGATAAGATATAAGCTGTTATGCGGCTTGTTCGGCTCCGTCAATCTATGTGTACTTCCCAGAACAACCCAAAGCTCAAGTTCGCCGGCAAGCGACATAATCTTCAGAGTTTCTTCTTTGAGCAGGTCCCAGTCATATCCGGAAAAATTCGGAAAGTCCGTACCGACATACCCGCTAAGAGCACACTCGGAGAAATGAACGATATCGGCCCTGATCCTCTTTGCCTTGAGCAAAAAATCACAGATTCTCTTCGAGTTTCGCTTTATCGAAGCCCCAACACCAAACTGACAAGTTGCAATTTTCAACATATTGACACACTAATACTCAACATATATTTCGTCAAGCTAAAAGGATTTCTATTCCTGTTATCCCCC
>CAZIAN010000412.1:0-2767 GCA_964537355.1 uncultured Pirellulales bacterium
GGAACATAAAATCCTCTTCGAATCCAATGGTGAAATAACAGCTTGATTTCCGGGACTTAAAAAAGCCAACGGACGGATTCGAACCGTCAACCCCTGGTTTACAAAACCAGAGCTCTACCATTGAGCTACGTTGGCGTAAGCGATTGCCGTAAAAATCATATATCGGCCTTAATTAATTGTTGTATAAACATTTCTTTACTACAATCGTTTTTGGATTATAGCTGAAAATTCATTGCTCATCAAGACCAAAAAATTCTGGAACCAAACAAATAAAGCCCATTTACGAAAGTTGAGATTAAGGCGGAATATAATTAAGAGACTGCCGTATAAAATATCGAAAACAATTGCGCAAGAGAAGAAAAATATTGTCATCTTGCATTGTAACAATTATCGTAACGGCATCGATAATAAAACATGGTGGTTTTTAAGGGCTAAAATATTTCATGCTCACCGGAATTGATTACTTCGTGGTCATCGCCTATCTGATAGGGATGCTGCTGCTGGGTTTGTATTTCAGGAAATTTGTCCACACATCTGCGGATTTTTTTCTCGGCGGCAGGATGCTTCCGTTCTGGGCCATAGGCATGTCGATAGTGGTCTCGGATATCGGGGCGATCGATTTTGTTGGCATTGCCGGCCAGTCGTATCGGTACGGAATTTCGGTGGGTAATTTCGACTGGATAGGCTCGGTGCCCGCGATGCTTCTTGCGGCATTTATCTTTATCCCCTGTTTCTGGAAGAGCAGGCTTTATACCATCCCCGAATATCTCGGCAGGCGTTACAACGACTATGTTCGGACGATTGCATCGCTGACATGGATTGTGTTTTTTGCGTTCGATCTGGGAATTATTTTCTGGGCGAGTGCGGTACTGCTCGACACGCTAATGGGCTGGCCCAAATGGGTTTCCATAATTGCCACGGCATCAGTGGTCGGTCTTTATACATTCTGCGGCGGCCTGACGGCGGTCGTTATGACAGACGTTGTGCAGATGATTATAATGTTCGTGGGCGGCGGGGCGGTTGTGTTTTTGGGATTCTTTAAGGTGGGCGGATGGAGCGGCCTGGTCGAGAAAATATCTGCTATGGGGCCGGCATATCAGGACCATTTTAGTTTAATACTGCCGGTCGATACCAAGACGCCTTTTCCCTGGACGGGCATTCTGTTCGGGCTTACATTCGTAATGGCCAATGCCTATATGATCGGCAATCAGGCGATTGTTCAGCGTTGTTTTTCTGCAAAGAACGAATGGCATGCCAAAGCCAGTATGATTTTCGCCGCGTTTTTAAAGATGCTTATCCCGGTTCTGGTTCTTTTTCCCGGATTGATTGCGATAGTTCTTCATCCGCAACTGGAAGACGGAGACCAGGCATTGCCGACATTGATACGTACCTTGCTTCCGCCGGGACTGGGCGGGCTGATGTTTGCGGCATTTCTGGCGGGGCTCATGTCCAGTATAGATTCGGTATTGAATTCGACAGCGACACTTTGGACAAAAGATATTTATGAAAAATTCATCCGAAAAGATGCTTCTGATCAGCATTATTTGATGGTCGGACGAGTCGCGACGGTCGTGCTTTTAACTTTCGGGGTGATTACATCTCCGGTAAGCGATCTGTTTCCGGGGATATATGTTGCGGTGCAAACGTTTTTGTCGTTCTTTCAGGGGCCGATTTTTTCGATTCTGCTGTTGGGTATTTTCTGGCGCCGGACAACCCAGTGGGGGGGCTTAGCTGGTTTGGTTGGCGGGATGACGGCGTCGGGATTGATGTATTGGTTTAAAGAATCTTTGTTTACAATCGAGGACCCGTTTTTATATGTGTCCTGGTGGTCGTTCGTTGTGGGCTTTATTGTCGCAGTAGTTGTCAGTCTTTTCACCCGGAGCCATCCGGTAAGCAGGTTATACGGCCTGGTATATAGATTGAAGCAGCCGCAGGCGGAAGGGACAGCATAAGATGAAAACAATTTTGAATTTTGACTGGTTGAAGTGGATCAGCGATGATGCCGCTAAAAGTATTTTCCTCGTGTTATTCGTCCTGATAGGCATTTTGGTCTGGCTGCTTCCGAAAGATTATATCTACGAGGGTGTAGAAAATCCGAGGTGGTGGCATAATCTGAAGCTGTGGGCGACGGGAGTGCTGGCGATGATATTCGTGACATACTTAATTTTTTGACAGGTTCTTTCGATGGATGAGCAAAACGAATTGACCGACAAAGGCCGGACTGAAAACAGGATGGGACAGATTAACAAGGCCCTGGGGCTTTTTATTTGTTTCTTTAGTGCCGTTGTGCTGATTTCGATATTCCTGACTGAAACGCTTGTCGGCAAAATGACTAATTTGGCGGCCGGGCTGATTTTTGCCGTCATCGGGATAATCATGATTGTCAAATCAAAAGCAAAATCCTGAGATTCATATCAGCAGATGATTTTAGTATTATAAAGGTCTATATTCCAAGTTAGTTGCATTGGTTTTAGTTATGGTGTTATTACTATATGAATCAGAATATCCTGTACAGCATCTACACAAATCACCAAAACTGTTTTTCGTGATGCTTTAGCGAAGTGAAGCCTTTCGCTAAAGTGGTTTACGGTTCAATGAAACTAGTTTTACAGCGGCCACTCGTGCCCCCCGGATAAGCGCACTTGGTTTTGTTCCAACAGAAGCACGCCCTTGAGTTTCCCTCTTACAACTGAATTGAATTACCGATTGTGACGTCATCGATGAAAGCGGCGCCCTGCCCCACATATGCCAATCCATATGTTATCCT